>JBEEGD010000233.1:0-11108 GCA_041166685.1 Acidimicrobiaceae bacterium
GGATCGACCCATGCCACCGCTCGGGCCCGCCGGGACGGCGACTGCCGGTCGACGCCCCAGGCCCATCCCGTACACTTTCAGTCGTGTCAGCCGATCAGCCCGGGGTGACGGCCCCGCCTGAGGTCGACGAGCCTGCCCCCGAACTCACCCGCGACGGCAATGGCAATGGCCTCGTCGTTCCTCGGCGCCGACACCGCTTCGCGCCAACCGACGGTGACGCACTCGACGTTCCCGGCGCGGTCGAGCCTCCTGCACGGCGCGCGAAGCCGAAAACTCTGAGCACACGCGAGCGCCGGCAACTCGGCCGGCTGCGAGCTCGCAAGGTCAAGCGCATCGTTCGCCACGTCGATCCGTGGTCGGTGCTGAAGCTGTCGTTGCTCTTCTATGCGTGCTTGTTCGTCGTGGTGATGGTGGCCGGAACCGTGTTGTGGAACCTGGCCGGGGCGGCCGGAACCATCTCGAGCATCGAGAGCTTCATCAAGGACATCGGCGCGTTCAAGACGTTCACCTTCAAGGGCACCACGATCTTCCGCGCGTCCTTCCTCGCCGGGCTCATCCTCGTGATCGCCGGGAGCGCGCTCAACGTGCTGCTCACGGTCCTGTTCAACCTCATCAGCGATCTCGTTGGCGGCATCCGCATCAGCGTGATCGAAGAGGAGACCGCCCGCCCTATCGCCGCCGAGCCGCAGAGTGGCAGGCGCTAACTTGGCCCTCCGCTGAGGGGCTATAGCTCAGTCGGTTAGAGCGCATCCCTGATAAGGATGAGGTCGTAAGTTCGATTCTTACTAGCCCCACCATGAAAGCGTTGCGTCGAACCTTCCTTGCGTTGGGACTTGCCGGAGTGATCGCGGCCGTGGTGCGACTCCGGGGCACCGGTGGTTCGCCACCGCAAAATGGGGGTTGGCGCGAGCTCTCCGGCCCCGATCTCCGCTGATGCGTGTCGCGCTCGTCGGCGCCGGAGCGGTCGGCGCCAGGGCGGCCCGGCAACTCGCGTCGACCCACGCGATCGAGCGCGTGCTTGTGTCGGACATCGATCACGGTCGCGCATTAGCGGTGGTGGCCTCACTCGGCGAGGAACTGTCGGCCGTCACGAGTGAAGCCGGTGGTAGCGACGTGGTGATCCTTGCCTCTCCGGGAGACACGCATGTCGAACTGGCTCGACGGTTCGTCGCTGATGGCGTGCATGTCATCTCGGTGGCCGACGGGGTCCACGAAGTGCGGGCGTTGCTCGAACTCGACGGCATGGCGAAGCGCAACGGCGTCGCGGTGGTCGTCGGTGCGGGCTTCTCGCCCGGGCTCACTTGCGTGCTGGCCGCCCATGCGGCGGCTTCGCTCGATCAGGTGGACGAGGTGCACGTCGCCAAGGTGGGTACCGGTGGCCCGTCATGCGCGCAAGCGCACCATCGAGCACTCGCGGGCGCGGCCCTCGATTGGCGGGACGGTGCGTGGGTCACGCGGCGGGCCGGGTCCGGCCGCGAACTGTGCTGGTTTCCCGACCCGATCGGTGGTGCGGACTGCTATCGCGCGGCGCTGGCCGATGCGCTCTTGCTCGCGCCAGCCTTTCCGGGCGTCGAGCGCATCACCGCACGCATGGCCGCCAACCGACGCGACCGGATCAGTTCCCGATTCCCGATGCTGCGACCGCCGCACCCAGAAGGCGGACCGGGCGCCGCCCGCGTCGAAGTACGAGGACGGCGAGGCTCCGCGAGGGTCGTACAGGTCCTCGGCGCAATGGACCGACCAGCAGTGGCAGCGGGAACCGTGGCCGCGCTGGCCGCGGTGGCGGCCGGCGAACGGCAGTTGCGCCGGACGGGGGCCGGTGGCTTGGCCGAGCTCGTGGACCCGTTGCCGTTTCTCAACGACCTCGCGCAGCGAGGCGTGAAAGCCGCGGTGTTTGAAGGAGCCGGCGTCTAAGGGACAGCGAGCGGGACGAGTCGGTTGCGCCACTCGCTGGCTTCACCGATCGCGGTGGCGTAATCCGCCCGACGGCGCGCCGCCCGACCACGGGGGGCCTCTTCGGCGGTGGCGCTGTACTGCGCTTCGATTCCGTCCTTCAGCATTTCCAGCGATTCGCTGCGGAGCTGAGAGATCCGGGACTCGGTCACATCGAGGAGCTCGGCCAGCTCGAGCGACGTACGTCCTTCGAGGAAGTAGCCGACGACCACGATGCGGTGGCGCTCGGGGAGGAGGCCCACCGCGTCGCGCAAATAGCCGAGTAGCTCACGGGTCTCGAGCTCCTCTGAGGGCTCGACCGCCGTCCGGTCGGCGAGCACGTCGACGAGCGTGAGCCCATCGTCATCGGGTGACGTGACGATGTGCTCCAACGCCAAGACGACCGAGCGGAACACGCGATCACGAAGACGATGCAGTTCGTCGCGGGACAGTCCGAGGGCGTCTGCCACATCACTGGGGCTCGGCAGCTCTCCGCCGTTGTTGGCGAGATCCTGCTCGACTTGCTCGAGCTTGCGGGCCAGCGTGCGCACCGAGCGAGGAGCCCAGTCGGCGGCGCGGACCGAATCGAGAATGGCGCCGCGAATACGGCGGGCGGCGAAGCGATCGAAGGGGACACCGCGACTTTCGTCGTAGCGGCGGGCCGCTTCGACGAGTCCAAGGGCGCCGGCCCGGGCCAGTTCGCCACGATCCACGTACCTCGGGAACCGCACGGCCACCTGCAGCACGACATGGTTCACCAACGCCAGGTTCTGCTCGATCAACTGAGCGTGGTGACTCGATACACCGTTCACCGCGGCGTCGCGATCAAGATTCTCGCCCATCGCAGTCTCCCTCTTCATCGACAACGCATCTCCCACGTCTGTTTTCGGTCTAAGTGAATGAAAAACTTGAGCGGTCTAGCCAGAGTCATCTGGTTCATTTCTGGCAGCGCATACGGACCATGCCAGTAATGCCACTGTGTGCGGTCAGGACTAGGCCGAACGGACTAACCCGGATGGCGCGACCGCAGTGATCTCAAGGGCCCCGTCGACCGGACCGAAATTCCCGGTATGCCATTCGCGTCGCTCTTGGCGCCGTTCGGGCTCACCGGCCTGGTCTACGCCGCGGCCTTTGCGGCCTTCGGCGCGGCCGCGGTCGTGGTTGGGGGCCGCCGCGTCGTGGCGAGGTCGGGCGAGCACGAGCGAGTGACCCGCCTGTTGGCCGCGTCCGCCCGCACGGCTCGACTGTCAACCTTCGACGACGCTCTGGTCACCGCCGCGGACGAAGTTCGAAGCATGACCGGCGCCACGACCGCGCTGTGCTGCTCACTCAACGCCCGAGGCGAGTGGGCGGGCATGGTTGTCGACGCCGACGGAGGTCGTCCCGCCACCGCGGACGCGATCGCAGCCCTGCGTGAGCTCATGGCGGATGATGAGTCGGCGCGCGAAATCGATCTTCACGAGCGTGTGCTCACCACGCGGCTGTCCTTGCCGCCGGCTCGGCGGGTCACGGTGGCGACGGCCGGAGAATCCTCTGTGCCACTTGTCGTCGGAGCCTTCCGGGACGGTCGCGCCAACCGCGCGGACAGCGACAGAGCCAAGACCCTCGACAGCTTCGCCCAGCAGGCCGCCCTCTCTGTGGCCAACGCTCGGTTGTTCGAGGAGATCGAGGCCGCCTACCTCCATCAACTCGACCTCAACCGACAGAAGGGCGAGTTCGTGGCGACAGTGTCACACGAGTTGCGGACGCCGTTGGCCGCCATCATCGGCACGATCGAGACTGTTTCCCGGCTCGGCGGCCGCTTGGACGACGAGCGGAGGGCCAGCCTGCTCGCCGGTGCGGTCGGCTACGGCGAGCGCCTCAGCCGAGTGATCGAAGAGCTGCTGCTCGTCGCGGCCGCCGAGCAGTCGACGGCGACGGTGCATGCGACCGACCTCGACCTCGATGGTTTCGTGCAACGCGTCGTGCAGGAGACGTCGGTGGTGGCGCAGGGACGTGTGGTGGCCACGGTGCGCCCCGTCAACGGCGAGATCCGCACCGACGAGCAGAAGCTGCAACGCATCCTGGTCAACCTGATCGAGAACGCGGCCAAGTACGCGCCGGACGGACCGATCGAGATCGAGGTCATGGCCGCGGGGGCTCGTGTCGTGTTCTTCGTGACCGACCACGGGCCGGGGATTGCATCTGCTGATCGCGAGCGGATCTTCGAGCGGTTCGTGCAGCTCGACCAATCGCTGACCCGCGCGCAAGGTGGCCTCGGCCTCGGGCTCTACCTGTGCCGCCAGCTCGCAACCGTGCTCGATGGCGAGCTCGTGTTGACGGAGAGCCGTGGTGGCGGTTGCAGCTTCTGCCTGGCCGTCAGCCGCGACCTCAAGAGCACTGCGGGCGACGCGGACGCGCGACCGTCGGCCGCGCGTGGCGTGTTGCGGCGCCCGTCCGGTCTCGAGGTCGCGTCGGCTTAGGAGGCGGGCTGGGCCGTCAACTCGTCGATGAACGAGAGCAGCTGGTCGAGGTGGAAGGGCTTCGTGAGGTAGTAGTCGGCTCCGGCTGCCCAGCCCTCCTCGATCTCGTCCGCGCCGGCACGGGCGGTGAGCAGCACCACCGGGATCGACATCGTGGTCGGTTCGTCCTTGAGCGCCCGGAGCACCTTGAGCCCATCGTGCACCGGCATCATCACGTCGAGCACGATCAGATCGGGCTGATGGGTCAGCGCGAGCTGAAGCGCCTTCGCGCCGTTCTCGGCCTCGTGAACCACCATGCCCTCAGCCTCGAGATTGATCACGAGCAAACTGCGCAGGACGTCGTCGTCATCGGCGACCACGACGTGGAGGAGTCGATTCATCCTGAATGTGTCGGCCGCTCGGGTCTGGGGATTGAGCGCGGCCGGTAGCTTCGATCCTCGTGTCTCTTTCGCGCCCGCTCATGGCGGCTGCCGTGGTTCTGGTGGTCCTCGCCGGCGCGTGCGGCGGCGGCGGCTCGAGTGTGCCGGACATCCCCGGGGTGACGGTCGAGCGCGCCCCAGGTCGTGCACACCGACAAGGCAAGATCGACTACCCGGGCAAGAAGCCCCCGTCCGGTGGCGACCACAACCCGACTCCGCTGACGTGCGGCTTCTACGACCAGCAGCCGCCCGATGAGTTCGCCGTGCACTCGCTCGAGCACGGCGCGGTCTGGATTGCGTTCGGTCCGTCCACGTCTCCGACGGACGTACAGACGCTGCGCGCGTTCGCCGCGCTGGATCATGTGATCGTCAGCCCGTACGCCGGGATGGGTGCGCCCATCACGTTGGTGGCCTGGGAGCATCGTCTCGAGCTCCAGTCGGCGACTGATCCTCGGTTGAAGCAGTTCGTCGACGGATTTCGGAATGGCTCGACAGCGCCGGAACGGGGCGCGGCGTGTGCCGGTGCCGGCCAGCCGGTGCCGGCCGCGTAGGCATTCGGCGCCGGGAGCGGGCATCATGACTCCCGTGTCTTCGATGATCCGGTCGATCCGTCCCGGCCGGCTGAGTCCACCCCGAGTTGTGCCGCCCTCGATCGCGCGCCCGCCGTATGTGGCCAACAACGGTCAGCCGTCCGGTCGCACCCTCGCGCCGCTCACTGACCCCGCGACGATCGCCCGCGTGCGGGCGTCGTGTGCCGCGGCCCGCAGGGTGCTCGAACGCGTCGGTGATTCCGTCGCACAGGGCGTGACGACCGATGAGCTCGATGCCGTCTCCCACGACGCCTACATCGCGGAGGGCGGGTATCCGAGCCCGCTCGGCTATCGCGGCTTCCCGAAGTCGATCTGCACGTCGGTGAACGAGGTAGTGGCCCACGGAATTCCGGATGACCGTGCGCTGGCCGACGGTGACATCGTCAACTGCGACATCACGATCTATCTCGATGGCATGCACGGAGACTGCTCGGCCACATTCCTCGTTGGCGAGGTCGATCACCGAACGCGGCACCTCGTCGACGTCACCGCGCAATGCCTGAAAGTCGGTATCGGCGCGGTGCGGCCTGGTGGCCGCGTGCGTGACATCGGTCGGGCGATCCAAGCGATCGCGGACCGCGAGGGGCTCGGCATCGTGAAGGAGCTGGTGGGTCACGGGATCGGCGAGGAGTTTCACTCGACGCCGTACGTCCATCACTACGACGAGCCTCGCGATCGCACGCGCCTGCGGCCCGGGATGGTCTTCACGATCGAACCGATGCTCACCCTTGGCGCCCCCGATGTCGTGCAGTGGGACGACGGTTGGACGATCGTGACACTGGACGGTCAGCCGTCGGCGCAGTTCGAGCACACCGTCCTGGTCACCAGGGACGGCGTTGAAGTGCTCACCGCCTGACGAGCTCGAGCACCTCGCGGTGCAGCCGGCCGTTCGTCGCCAGACCTGTGCCGCCGTCGACGCGCTCGGCGCCCTCGAAGTCGGTGAACGTCCCTCCGGCCTCGCCGATGATCACCGGCATCGCCGCGATGTCCCATACGGCCGCAAGCTGATCGACCATCGCCTCGGCCCGGCCGGTGGCCACGAGCGCGTAGCCGTAGCCGTCACCCCACGTGCGCATGAACATGCCCGCCGCTCGCACCGCGATGAATGCATCGTCAGTCCAGCCGTCAAACCCCGAGGTCATGAGGTATGAGCCGCGCACGCGGTCGCGATCGCTCACCTGGGCGGGTGCCTCGTTGCAAAAGCAGCCAAGTCCGCGACCGGCGTACACGGTTTCGCCGAGCGCCGGGAGGTCGATGACGCCGATTGCCGGTCCGTGCTCGTCCTCATACGCGAGCAACGTGGAGTAGAGCGGCACGCCGTGGGTGAACGCCTTCGTGCCGTCGATTGGGTCGACGATCCACCGGCGCCCGCTGGTTCCGGCGGCGTCGGGCTCCTCCTCGCCGACGATCGCGTCGTCCGGATGCGTCTCGGCCAACCGTTCACGCACGAACCGCTCGGCCGCGCGGTCGGCCGCAGTCACCGGGGTGCCATCACTTTTGTCGTCCACGGCGAGGTCGACGGATCGGAACCACTGCAGCGTGATCCGGCCCGCCTCGCGCGCCAACGCGACCGCCTCGTCGAGCAACGTTTGGCTGATCGGGTGACTCATCGCGTGCATCCTCGCATTCCGGTAGACGTCATCGAGAACTTGTAGGGCGGTCGGCCACCCCCCTAGAACTGGTCAGAATTCGAGGGGGGTGAATGTCAGCAAAGGTCGACGGACTGGTCGAGCCAGGGTTCGAAGGAGTGCGCGATGCCTTTGTGCGCAACTTCGCCGAGCATGACGAGATCGGTGCGGGCTTCAGCCTTCATGTCGAGGGTCGCAAGGTCGTCGACATCTGGGGCGGCACCGCCGACGAAACCACGGGTCGTCCATACGACGAGGACACGCTGCAACTGGTGTTCTCGTCGACGAAGGGCGCGACTGCGAGCTGTGTCAACCTGCTCGTGCAGCGGGGACTGATCGATCTCGATGCGCCGGCCGCCACCTACTGGCCGGAGTTCGCGCAAAGCGGCAAGGAGGCGATTCCAGTGCGCTGGCTCCTGTGTCACAAAGCAGGGCTGCCGGTGGTGGACAAGACGCTCTCGTTGGAAGAAGCGCTGGGGTGGACGCCGATCGTCGAGGCGCTCGAGGTCCAAGAACCCCTATGGGAGCCGGGAACCGCGCACGGGTACCACGCCGTGACGTTCGGCTGGCTCTTGGGAGAGCTCATTCGCAGGGTCGACGGGCGGGGCCTTGGACAGTTCTTCGCCGAAGAGATCGCCGGACCGCTCGGCCTTGAGTTCTGGATCGGTTTGCCCGACGCTGAGGAGCCTCGAGTCGCGCCGATCATCGGCAACCTGCTTCCCAGCGGGGACGACGTTGCTCCACAGCTCAAAGAGTTGCTGGATCAGTTCCTCGGGCCGGAGTCGTTGTTGATGAGGGCGCTCACGTTGACGAACACGTTTGACATCGGGGACTGGAACACCCGCGCCGTGCACGCCGCCGAGATCGGCGCGGCCAACGGGATCACCAACGCGAGCTCGCTCTCGCGGATGTATGCCGGCCTGATCGGCCCGCTACCCGAGGCGCCAGCGGCACCGTTGTTCACTCCGGAGCAGATCGCGCGTGTTCGCGAACGACAGACGAGTGGAAACGATCGCGTCATCTTCCTCGAAACGTCGTTCGGGTTGGGCTACATGCTGTCGTCGGTGTTCTCGCCGTTCGGTGGAGCGGGCTCGTTCGGTCACCCCGGACTCGGTGGTTCGGTCGGCTTCGCTGATCCCGACAACCATCTCGCGGTGGGCTATGTGATGAATCGCTTGTTCCAGAACCTCGCCGCCGATCCGCGCAGCCGCGCATTGATCAAGGCGAGCTACAACGCCGTCGGCGCGTCGATGGCCCGTGTGTAGAGGAGTGCGTATGCGTCCGGTTCGAACTGTCGCGGTGATCGTCGTCGTGGTCGCACTTGCCGCGTGTAGTGGTGGCGGCAAGAAGAGCAACACGGCCGCGACAGGATCCTCGAGCACCGGTTCGTCGTTGAGCGCCGGTTCGGGCGGACCTGGCGCGAGCACCGGTAGCAACCTCTCGGCGGGCAGCAGCGCGAGCAGTACGGGCGACTCGCCGGTGGTCGGCACTGAACAGGGTGGCGGCGGCGGCAGCGACCAAGCCAGCTCGTCAGGCGGCGCTGATGCTCCGGTTCCGCCGGGCCTCAAGCCGTTCGCGGGTCGTTACACGTACCAGACGGCGGGTCAGAGCAGCGGGCCGGTGGTCGTCACCATCGACGATCTCGACGGCACCGATCAACGCACCACCACCCCACCGGTCGGACAGCAGGGCGAGCAGGTGCAGGTGCTGCGCTACCTCGACGACCGCATCGAGCTCGTGTCGCTCGAGATGAAGGGCGCATTCCCGAAGACCTTCAATGGCCCAGTGATGTATGCCCCGGTTCCGACCACTGTGGGCGCGTCGTGGGCGTGGGATCTCACGTCAACCGACAACCTGACCCACGTGCACCAGAGCTCACAGGTCGTCCGGACCGAATCGGTCACGATCGGCGGCCAATCGGTTGACACGATCGTCGTCGAAACCGACATCACCATCTCTGGTGATGTCAACGCCACCGGGCATCTCACGACGTTGGCATCGCCGGTCTACAAGCTGGCGGTGCGCACCCACAGCACGCTGCACGTGACCACTCCCGTCAACTTCAGCAGCGACAACTCCGCGGAACTGACAGACCTTCGACCGTCCTAGGTTGAGGTTCGCGGCGCCAGACGGTTTGCTGGTGGCGTGACCCCCCGTCCGTCGATCGAAGCCGCGCGCCGCCGCACCTTCGCCATCATCAGCCATCCCGACGCGGGCAAGACCACGCTCACGGAGAAGTTCCTGCTCTACGGCGGGGCGGTGCAGGAGGCCGGCGCCGTGAAGGCCCGCGGCGAGCGACGGCGGGTGACGTCGGACTGGATGGCGCTCGAGCAGAAGCGGGGCATCTCGATCACGTCGACCGTGCTGCAGTTCCCGTATCACGACCACATGCTGAACCTGCTCGACACGCCGGGCCACCGGGACTTCTCTGAAGACACCTATCGGGTGCTGGCTGCCGCCGACGCCGCGATCATGGTGCTCGACACCGCCAAAGGCATCGAGCCGCAGACGCTCAAGCTGTTCGAGGTCTGTCGCGACCGCGGGCTTCCCCTGCTCACGTTCCTCAACAAGTACGACCGACCCGGACGCGCCCCACTCGAACTCCTCGACGAGATCGAGCACCTGATCGGACTGACGCCGACGCCTGTCACGTGGCCCATCGGTCATCCAGGCGACTTTCGCGGTGTGATCGATCGCCGCGATGGCACGTTCACCCGCTTCTCCCGTACGGCCCGCGGCGCCAGCGAGGCTCCGGAGGAAGTGGTCGACGCCGCCCGGGCGGCCGACGAGGAAGGCGAAGCGTGGGCCGCGGCGCAGGAGGAGCTCGCGTTGCTCGATGCGGTTGGCGCCGATCTCGACGTCGAGTCATTCCGCGACGGGCTCACGACCCCGGTGTTCGTCGGCTCCGCGCTCACCAACTTCGGCGTGCGCCTGTTGCTCGACGGTGTCGTGGACCTGGCGTCGGCGCCGTCGGCCCGCGATGACGAGGACGGCAAACCCAGAGATCTCGACGCGCCGTTCAGCGGCTTCGTCTTCAAGGTGCAAGCGAACATGGATCCCGCTCATCGTGATCGCATCGCCTTTGTGCGAGTGTGCAGCGGACGCTTCGAGCGCGGCATGGTGGCCACCCACGGTCCGACGGGGAAGCCGTTCGCCACAAAGTACGCGCATTCCGTGTTCGGGCAGGAGCGCGAGACGATCGACGAGGCCTATCCCGGCGATGTCATCGGGCTCGTGAACGCCACCGATGTGCGCGTCGGTGACTCGTTGTGGGTCGATGATCCCGTCATTTATCCGACGATCCCGAGTTTCGCCCCCGAGCACTTCGCGGTTGCCCGTGTGCGCGACACGGGACGCTTCAAGCAGTTCCGTAAGGGGATCGCGCAGCTCGATGAGGAGGGCGTGGTGCAGGTTCTGCGGGATGAAGCGCTCGGCGACCAGGCTCCGATGCTTGCGGCGGTCGGACCGATGCAGTTCGAGGTGGCGGTGCATCGGTTGGAGAACGAGTTCGGTGCTCCGGTCGAGTTGTCACCCACGGGGTACACCGTGGCCCGGCGGACGGATCCCGAGTCGGCGGCCGCGCTTCGAGCGATGCGGGGCGTCACCGTGCTCACCCGTTCCGACGGGGTCTTGCTCGCGCTCTTCGAGAGCCCCTACTGGTTGCAACGGGTCGAGAGCGAGCAGCCCGAGCTCACCCTCGCTCGCCTGGTGGCCGAAGGGCGTTCAGCACCGGGGGACTAGTACAAAAATGGCTCTAAAGGGTCATAGCTCTTCGGCCGGGAATGCGAAATGCTGCTCGAAGGGTACGGACCGGTCCCGGAGGGACAACCATGCTGACGATTGTGGTGATCCTGGCGATCTGGGTCCTCCTGAGCCTCCCGCTGTCCGTGGTGCTCGGTCTCTCGATGCGGACCGACGCTCACCGCGAGCTCGTGGGGATGGACGGCGACGCCGCCGTGTACCGCCACGGCGATGGCTCGCTCGAGCGGGTCTCGCTCGCCGCACACGCTTCCGCGTCGTAGCACTCCTCGTTTTTTCCGAGCGCCGCCTCCTGATCGACCGCACGGCTGCGTAGCC
>JBEEGD010000234.1:0-13043 GCA_041166685.1 Acidimicrobiaceae bacterium
TGGTGGGTGACCCTAAGCAATCCATCTACCGCTTCCGCGGCGCCTAAATCTGGTTGTGGGACCGCACCAAGCGTCTGTTTCCCGACGGTGTCGAGCAGCTAGGGCAGAACTTCCGCACCGTGCCACCCCTCCTCGAGTGGGTCAACGCGGTGTTCAGGTCGGTCATCGCCGAGGGCGAAGCCGGCGCACAGCCCGCGTATCACGACCTGTCGCCGTTCCGACCCGAGGTTCGTGAAGGACCGGCGGTGGTCGTGGTCGGCGAGCGCCACGACACCGCCAAGGCGGCCGAACTTCGTGAACTCGAGGCGGCCGATCTGGCCCGGCTCATCGTCGAGATGAAGGTCAGCGGTTGGGAGGTAGCGGACCGCGACGCGGAAGGACGCTGCCGACCGGCTCGGTTCGACGACATCGCGATCCTCGTTCCGACGCGGACGCCGGTCGCGCAGCTCGAGCGAGCGCTCGATGCTCGCGATGTGCCCTACCGGGTCGAGAGCCGCTCGCTGGTGTGGGCCACCGACGCGGTGCGCGAGTTGCTGGCCGTTCTTGCCGCCATCGACGACCCCGCCGACGACATCTCGGTCGTCGCCGCGCTGCGCGCTCCGGGCTTCGCATGCTCCGACGCCGACCTCGTCGAGTGGAAGGTCGGCGGCGGGCGATGGGATCACCGGTTGGCGGCCCCTGAAGGCGTCGCTCCCGACCATCCAGTGGCGCGCGGCATGGTTGCGCTCGCCGAGTACCACCGCATGCGATGGGAACAGCCGGTCGATCGCTTGGTCGAACGTGTCATCCGCGAGCGCAGGCTCATCGAGCTCATGTTCGCCCTGCGCCGGCCACGCGATCATTGGCGGCGTCTTCGGTTCGTGCTCGACCAGGCGCGTGCGTTCGTCGAGGCGGGCGGTTCGTCGCTCGGCGACTTCGTGGCGTGGGCCCAGCTGCAATCCGACGAGGGCGCGATGGTCGTCGAAACCCCCGCACCTGAACCCGACGACGACGCCGTGCGGATCCTCACCATCCACGGCTCGAAAGGGCTCGAGTTCCCGGTCGTGGTGCTCGCGGGGTTGGCCTCGGCGGGTCGAGACGGCGGTCCCTGGGTGTTGTACGGCGATGCCGGTCCCGAAGTCGCGATCGGACCGGCGGACGCTCGGTTCACGACGCCCGGATACGAAGCCATCGCGACGCAGCAGGGCAACGCCGATCGGCACGAGGGTCACCGGCTCCTGTACGTGGCCGCGACGCGGGCCCGCGACCACCTCGTGGTCGGGTTGCATCATTCCAGCAAGGGCCAGCCCACTCCCGCCCGTGAGTTGTGGGATGTGTGCAAGGACAGCGCAGCGGGCTGGTGGAAGCCAGCCGAGTTCGGCGATCAGCTCGCATTGCCAGTAGCCGAGCGAACCGGTTTCGAACCAGTCACCCCCGACCAGCGCGCGGAGTGGCGGGCAGAACATGCCGCGCTGATTGCCCGAGCGAACGAACGGCGAGTGTTCGCGGCCACGGCGATCGCCGCGCTCGATGAGCCGATCGCCGAGCCAGTCGATGTCGTCCGAGCCGACGACGACACAACCGCGACACTCCCGCCCGCGACACGGCGCGGTGGAACGGCGTTGGGGCGAGCGGTGCACGCCGTGCTCGCAACGATCGACTTCGACCTGCCGGACGATTTGGGGGTCCTGGCCGCCGCCGCGGCCGCGGCCGAGGGCATCGGTGATGTTGTCGATGTCGTGCGGCGGGTTCAGTCGGCGCTCGACTCGCCGATGGTTGTCGCGGCGCGCACGGCAACGCGTTGTTGGCGCGAGCTCTACGTCTCGGCGCCGGTCGGCGACCGTGATCGCCTCGTCGAGGGCTACATCGACCTGCTCTTTGAAGACGAGAACGGTGAGTTGGTGGTCGTCGACTACAAGACCGACGCCGATCTCGATGTGGCGGCCGACCGGTATCGATTGCAGGCGGCCACGTACGCGCTGGCACTCGAAGCGAATCTGGGCCGGCGGGTGTCGAGGGCCGTGTTCGTGTTCTGCCGACCCGACGGCGCCGTCGAACGAGAGGTCGGCGACCTCTCAGCGGCGATCGAAGAGGTACGCGCGCTCGCGGGTTAGTGCTTTGATCCCGATGCGGCCTCGGCCGCGGCGCGAAGCGCGGTGACCGCGTGCTCGAGGCCGTTGGGGTCGCGGTAGAGCGCGCTGCCCGCGACGATCACGTTGGCACCCGCCGACACGGAGCCGGCAACGGTGTTGACGTCGAGCCCACCGTCGACCTCGACGTCGACGTCGTAGCCACCGCGAGCGATGAGATCGTGTACTTCGGCGATCTTGGGCTCCATCGTGGCGATGTACTTCTGTCCGCCGAAGCCGGGATTGACGGTCATGACGAGCACGAGGTCGACGAGATCGAGCACGTGGGCGATTGCGGAGGCTGGCGTGGCCGGGTTGATGGCGACGGCGGCGGCCGCCCCTGCGCTGCGAATGTGACCGAGCGTGCGGTGCAGGTGCGTGCACGCCTCGGCGTGCACGATCAACCGCTCGCAGCCGGCCTCGATCCAACGCTCGGCGAGTAGGTCGGGCGTCTCCACCATGAGGTGCGCTTCGAAGGGAACAGAGGTGTGGGGTCGGCAAGCAGCCACAACATCGGGCCCGAAGGTGAGGTTGGGTACGAACTGGCCGTCCATCACGTCCCACTGAATGCGGTCGACTCCCGCCTTCTCCAAGGCAGCGCACTCATCTCCCAACCGGGCGAAGTCGGCCGGCAACACGGACGGAGCGATCTGTATCGGTCGACCGGCCATCACCATGACGTTACCGGGCTATTGCGACAGGGGCTTGAGGTGCGCGGTGTCGAGGTATTCGTCGACGCGAGTGATGTGCCCGTCGTCGACGTGCACGATGAGACAGGACGGCACCTCGAGCTCGGCCCCGTTCTTCGTCGTACCCCGCAGCACGTGTTGTTGCACGAACCCGCCCTCGATCGCATGGCGCTGCACGTCCTCGTAGCGCAGGTGCTCCACGTTGCGAGCCATCCAGGCCAGGACGACGAGGTTGGCTTCGCGAGGTTGCGCGATGCCGTCGAAGTTGTGCCAGATCAACGCGTCGTCGGCGTACAAGGCGGCGACACCGTCGACGTCGCCCTTCTCGATCGCGGCGAAGAGGCGGTCGGCAATGTCGTTCACGGGGGACGAGCGTAGGCCTCCGATCTTGGAGGGTGCCGCAGTACCCACTACCGTCCGGCCCGATGTCCGAGACTTCTCGATCGCTCCTTGCCGCGGCGGGCGATGCCCTGCTTGACGACCGCCGCCCGCTTTCGCTGGAAGAGCTCACCGTCCTCGCCGACCTTCCCGACGACGCCGTGCCGGCCCTCGCGTCGCTGGCGCACGAGGTTCGTCTCGCGTGGTGCGGTTCCGAGGTCGAGATCGAAGGGATCTTGTCGGCCAAGACCGGTGGATGTCCCGAGGACTGCAACTTCTGCTCACAATCGGCGCAGTTCGACACTCCGGTGAAGGCGACACCGTTTCTCGACGCTGAAGAGATCGTGAAGGCCGCGCAGGAGACCGCCGACATGGGCGCGAGCGAGTTCTGCATCGTGCTCGCCGTCCGGGGTCCAAACCCGATCCTCATGGATCAGCTCGTGCGAATCGCCCCGCTCGTCCGCGAGCGAACCGGTCTCAACGTCGCGGTCTCGGCCGGCATTCTCACGCGGGCACAGGCCGAGCGTCTCGCCGCGGCGGGCGTACACCGCTACAACCACAACCTGGAGACATCGCGGTCGTTCTTTCCGCAGATCGTCACGACGCACACTTGGGAAGAGCGGTACGACACCTGCGCCCTCGTTCGTGAGGTTGGAATGGAGTTGTGCTGCGGTGTGCTGCTCGGGATGGGCGAGAACGTTGCGCAGCGCATTGAACTGATCGGTCAGCTCCGCGACGCGGCTCCGGCCGAGGTGCCGATCAACTTCCTCAACCCGCGGCCGGGCACGCCACTGGGTGACCGTCCTCTCGTCGAGCCGCTAGAGGCCATCCGCTGGATCGCGCTGTTCCGCTTGGGCTTGCCCGACGTGATCCTGCGTTACGCCGGTGGACGAGAAGTCACGTTGCGCGAGTTGCAATCCCTGGGCATGACGGCTGGCATCAACGCGCTCATCGTCGGCAACTACCTCACGACGCTGGGTCGTGAGCCGTCCGACGATCTACGCATGCTCGAGGATCTGCACATGCCGATCGGGGTCCTCTCGAGAGCGATCTAATGGCGACTCGTCACTGCGTCGGCTGTGGTCGCTCGTCGGATGAGTGCGACGGGTCGTGCAGGCGGCCCCTCGATCCACCTCGCTATTGCCCGCAATGCGGCAAGCGCATGAAAGTGCTCGTGACACCAACCCGGGCGGAGGCATCATGTCGAGAGCATGGACCGTTCGTGCTGTCGTAGTTGTCGCGAACGACACGCAAGAGGTCCTGCCGCCGCGACCTGGGCCGTCGTACCATGACGAAGAGTGCCGGAAACGCGCTTCTTCGACTTTGCTCTGGACCTCCTCGCCGTAGGCGGTTTCGACGGCAAACTTCGGCGCGTCAACCCCGCCTGGACCCAGACGCTGGGTTGGACGGCGGAGGAGCTGTTGTCGACTCCCTACGCCAATCTCTTCCATCCCGACGACCTCGACAACAATCTCGACAAGATCAGCAAGACCGCCACGGGTGCAGACACGGTCACGTACGAGACCCGGCTCCGGCGCCGTGACGGCTCGTACCAGTGGGTGCTGGCCAGCGTTCGTTCCGATCGCGCCGCCGGCGAGGTCTACATCGTCGCCAAGGACATCCAGGAACGCCGGGACACCGAAGACCAACTGCGGGTGGCAGAAGCCGAGCTTCGATTCCGAGTAGAGCTCGAGGACCTCGTGACCGCGATGTCGACGCGGTTTCTGGGCGCTCATGGGGATGAGCTAGAGGCCGTGGTGGAGTCTGCGCTCGGTGAGCTGTGTGCGTACCTGGGTCTTGATCGGGCCTATGTGTTGAAGACGGACGAGAGTGGTCCGGGCATCGAGCTGTTCGTCGAGTGGTGGGCGGACGGTGTTCCCCGGACGAATACACCGATCCCTGAGCTCCCGGTCGACGCACAACGCTTCTGGGTGCGTTCGCTGCGCTCCGGGCAACCCGTGCACGCCCCTGAGGTCGAACGCAACATCCCTACAGGAGGCGAGTCGGCGATGGCGGCCTTGGCTCGCGACGGCGTCCGATCGATTCTCCTTGTCCCGCTGCGAGCACGCGATTTGCCCGTGGGTTTCATGGGCTTCGAGGCGCGAACATCGACGTGCGCATGGAGCGAGGAGTCGATTTCCTTGATGCGCACGGTGGGCGAGCTCTTCGTCGGCGCAGTCGACCGCAGGCGGGTCGAGGCCGCGCTGGCATCGACGGCGGCCGAGCTCGAGCGGCGCAACTCCGAGCTCGAGCGCTCGAACCGGGAGCTCGAGCAGTTCGCCTCGATCGTGTCGCACGACTTGAAGTCGCCGTTGCAGGTCGTGCGCGGTTTCGTTGAGCTTCTCGGTCGCGAACCCGCGACGAATGCTGAAGAGTTGAACCAAGTGCAGACGTACGTGGCCGCCGCGTTGCGCGGCGCCGCGCGGATGGATCGCCTCATCGACGACCTGTTGGCCTACTCGCGCGCCGGGCAACGACCCGCGGAGTTCGTTCTGATCGATCTCGGGGCGGTGGCCAACGAGGTGTTGGCCGACAGCGCCGCGCTCATCGCCGAGACCGACGCGACCGTCATCGTCGATTCGTTGCCGAGCGTGCCGGGAGACTCCACTCAGCTCCATCAACTCCTCCAGAACCTCATCACCAACGCCATCAAGTTCCGACGAACCGACGTGAAACCCGAAGTGAGGGTGACCGCCCGGGAGGCCAACGACCGCTGGATCGTCGATGTGGTCGACAACGGCATCGGCATCGACCCGGAACACCGCGACGAGATCTTTGCCATGTTCAGCCGGTTGCATCACGGTGACCGGCCAGGCAGTGGAATCGGATTGGCCATCTGCGCTCGGGTGGTGGCCAACCATGGCGGCAGAATCTGGGCCGAGCGCGCCGACGGCGAGGGCAGCCGGCTGCGCTTCACGCTGTCGAAAACGGCGTCGACGAGCTCGCGCGATGATTCAGACGGTGACGGAGCAGCGCACAGACCAGCGGACAGAGCCGCGGACGAGTGACGGCGACACGGATGGCGCTGGCGATGTTGCGCACTACGCACGTAAGGACGAGGTCACGCGAGCCGCGATCGAGGGCGGGCTCGTGACGGCATTGTGTGGGGCGAAGTTCCAGCCAGTGCGGGACCCTCAGCGGTTCCCTGTGTGCCGACCGTGTGCTCGTCTGCTCGATCAGCTCGACAGCCGCGCCCTCTCGTAGCTCAACATCGCGGCCCGCACCCCGGCAACGTGATCGTGAGCGTCACGAGTCGTGTGACAGGCTCTGCGCACGCACTTTCGAGTCCGAATCCTCTTCGCATTGCTCCTTCTGGCCGCCTGCGCGTCCGACGCACCTCGTCGCTCAGCCGCGCCCAGCAGCTCATCCGCGTCGTCGCCGGTCGGAACGATTCCCGCGCCCGCGGGATTGCCGTCGTTCTACGCGGTGCCCGACCCGCTACCGGCGGGCCAACCGGGCCAGGTCGTGAAGGTGGAAGCGGTCCCGGCCACCAACCTGCACGGAACGTTGTCGCGCGTGATGTACCACTCCCGGTCGGTCCAGAACCACGACATCGTCGTGACCGGGCTCATCGCCGTGCCGAGCACGCCCCCTCCGGTGGGGGGCTTCCCGGTGATCTCGTGGGCCCACGGCACCACGGGTCTCGCCGATTCGTGCGCCCCATCGCTCGCGCCGGACGGTTATGCCGGGCTGGCCAACCAATTGCTCGACATCGGCTACGTCGTGGTCGGCACCGACTACGAGGGCCTCGGCACCCCCGGCCGGCATCCCTACATCGTCGGAGAGAGCGAAGCGCGGGGCACGCTCGACATCGTGCGCGCGGCGCGCAGCCTCGATGTCGTGCACGCCAGCAATCGGTATCTCGTGTGGGGACACTCCCAGGGCGGTCACGCCGCCATGTTTGCCCTCCACATTGCCGATACATGGATGCCCGAACTGCACCTTGTCGGCGTGGTTGCGGGTGCACCGCCTTCTCAGTTCGGATTCCTGTATCTCCTGTTGCAGAACAGCCCGTTCAAGCATTACCTGCTCATGACGGCTGCCGGCATCAACGCCGGCTACGGCGACCAGGCCGCTCCGCTGGACGCCGTGCTCACGCCAACGGGAATCGATGCGGTGTCGGCGGTGGACGCCGGTTGTGCGGACGCGGTGGCGACGGTGACGGCGGGTCGGGCGACGAGTGACTTGGTGAAAGCCGATCCGAACACCGTGCCGGACTGGGCCAAGCTGCTGAAGGACAACGACCCCGGGCAGTTCACCGCGCCGGCCAACGAACCGCTCCTCATCATCCAGGGAGGCAACGACGAGCAGATCCCGGTGATCGCCTCACAGCTGATGTTCGATCAGCTGTGCAAGATCGGCCAGGTGGAGCAGCGGTGGGTGTACCCGGGGCAAAGCCATGCCGGCGTCGTCGGACCGTCGTTCGGCGACATGCTCACCTGGATCGCTGACCGCTTCTCGGACGGGCCCGTTCCCGACCCAACGGCGCCAACCGGTCAAGCTGACGTGCAAGCGCAGCGCTGCCCGGGCTGAGGAGGTCGACGAGGATGCGGTTCGTGGTCTTTGGGGCAGGAGGCGTCGGCGGAGTGCTCGGTGGCCGCCTGCATCAACAGGGCCACGATGTCGTGCTCATCGCCCGAGGTGCCCACGGCGAAGCGATCCGCAACAGCGGCCTTCAGGTGGAGTCGCCCGAAGGAGCGGTGATGCTGTCGATCGAAACGGTCGCGGCGCCGTCCGACGTTGGCTGGAAGGACGGCGACATCGCGTTGCTCTCGATGAAGAGTCAGGACACCGCCAACGCGCTGCGCGACCTGGTCGACGTGGCGTCGCGCGACACTCCGGTTGTTTGTGTGCAGAACGGCGTCGCGAACGAACGAATGGCGCTACGCCTCTTTCCAATCGTGTACGGCGTCTGCGTCATGTGCCCCACCAGCTACTTGCAGCCGGGGGTGGTGCAGGCGCACTCCACACCGGTGACCGGGATCATGGACATCGGCCGAGTTCCATCGGGAGCCGACGCAACTGCGACCGCGATCGCAGGTGCGTTCAGTGAGTCGACGTATTTTTCCGAAGCCCGCCCGGACATCATGCGATGGAAGCACCAGAAGCTGTTGATGAACCTCAGCAACGCCATTGAAGCGGCGTGCGGCCCGTCGGCCCGCGGCAGCGAGGTCGCCGCTCGGGCCAAGGCGGAAGGCATCGCCGTCTTCCAGGCTGCGGGAATCGACTATGCCAGCGACGAAGAGGATGCCGCGCGCCGGGGCGATCACTTGCGCCTGCGTCCGATCGGCGAGCAGCGCCGCGGCGGGGGCTCGACGTGGCAGAGCCTCGCTCGTGGCGCGGGCACGCTGGAAACCGACTTCCTCAACGGTGAGATCGTGCTGCTGGGTCGGCAGTACGGCGTACCAACACCCGTGAACGAGCTGCTCCAACAACTGGCACGCGAGTTGGTCATGGCGGGCGCACCGCCCGGTTCGCTGTCGGCTGATTCGGTGCTGGCCCGACTCTCACCCGCCGAAGGCGGGATACTGCCGGCAGAAACCTGACGAAGATCCCTACGCCGTCGACCACGGCGTCGAACAGAGGACGCGACGCGATGCCGCACTACCGACGGCTGGGCGAGGTGCCGGCCAAGCGTCACACGCGGGCGCCGTCTGGAGGCGGACTGCTCCACGAGGAGCTGATGGGTCTCGAGGGATTCGCGCAGTCGTCGTCGTTGCTCTATCACCGGCATTCGCCCTCAGCCATCGTCGCGGCCGAGCCGTTGCCGGGCCCCACCGACGAGCCGACATTCGACCGCGCGCTCGAACCCCGCCATCTGCGCACCTTCGACCTGCCGATTGGTGGCGACCCGGTGCTCGGTTGCGTCCGATTGCTGGAGAACGAGGACGTCAGTATTGGCGTCGTCGCCGCCACCGATTCGAGTGGCCTCTACCGCGACGCATTGGGAGACCAGCTGGTGTACGTGCAAAGCGGCAAGGCCGTGCTCGAGAGCACATTTGGCGCGCTCCCTCTGATCCCCGGCGACTACGTCGTGATCCCGCGATCGACCACCCACCGCTGGGTGTTCGATCCTTCCGATGGCGGTGAGCCGCTGCGCCTGCTCTTGATCGAAGCGCGGTCGGCACACATCCAGCCGCCTGCCCGCTATCTCAGCCCACAGGGGCAGTTTCTCGAAGGCGCTCCCTACTGTGAGCGCGACCTTCGTGGTCCCGCCGAGCTCGTCAGCATCGAGGGGACCGACGTCGACGTGCTCGTGCGTCACCGAGGTGGTCTCACCCGGTTGATCTATGCGGACCATCCCTTCGACGTCGCGGGCTGGGACGGCTGCGTGTACCCCTACGCCTTCAACATCCACGACTTCCAACCGATCGTCGGTCAGATCCACCAACCGCCTCCTGTGCATCAAACATTTCAAGGAGGCGGGTTCGTCGTGTGTTCGTTCGTGCCACGCCCGTACGACTTCCATCCCGACGCGGTCAAGGTGCCGTATCACCACGCGAACGTCGACTCCGAGGAAATCCTGTACTACTCCGACGGCGACTTCATGAGCCGCGCGGGTTCGGGCATCGGCGTGGGCTCGATCAGCTACCACCCCGCGGGGTTCGTGCACGGACCCCAACCGGGAAGCGTCGAGCGGTCGATGGATCAGAGCCACACGAACGAGCTTGCCGTCATGATCGACACGTTCCGTCCGCTGCGTGTCAGTGAAGTCGCCCGCTCGATCTCCGCCGACGACTACGCGTGGTCGTGGGCCAACCGGCCCGGCTGACGGCGCAGAATGAAGGCGACCGCGCTGCTCCTTGTGTGGGCGCTGGCCGTGGCCGGCGTCGATGCGGCGGTGATCGTCCGAGGCGATGCCGACCCCAAACCCGCGACGCGTTCTGCGCCATCGTCGACGACGACCGCATCAGCCACGACGGTGACAGCCCGGGCGACCACGACGTCCTTCGTGAGCGAGCTCACAACGACGACTGCTTCCGGCCCTCGTCCCGAGTCGACGACGCGTCCCTCGTCCGGCGAGGTCGTCGTGGCACAAGTGAGTGGAGATGGCGAGACGCCCGCGACGGTTTCCTTTCACGCCAACGGACGCTGGCAGCTTCGGTGGCGAGTTGATGCTGCAGGGCCGGGAGCGGCGATCACTGTCGACGACGATGACCGCGGCTCCCAGCGGTACTTCACGGGTCTCATTCCAGGCCAGGGCTCGATCGACTTCGACGAAGGGTGCAACTGCACGCTGCACGTGACCCCCGATGGGTCGGGCTACGACCTAATGGTGGTGGACGTCGAGGGGTGAGTGGGTTGCGTCGTCTCGAGCATGAGGCTCCGTAGCGCGGTCTGGTCGGCGAGGCGAGTCCGCAGCCACTGGCTGACTTGCGCGCCGCTGCCCGACGGGCGAAGGAAGAAACCTTGAGCCTGGCTGCACCCCGCAGCGGCCAGCAGTTGCCACGTCTGTCCGTTCTCGACCCCCTCGGCCGTCACTTGCAGGCCGAGGCTGCGCCCGAGGTCGATCGTGGATCGCACGATGACGAAATCGCTCTGGTCGCCAGTCATGCGCTGCACGAACGACTTGTCGATCTTGATCTCGTCCACCGGCAGCCGGTGCAGGTACGACAGCGAGGAGTACCCGGTGCCGAAGTCGTCGATGGCGAGCGCCACTCCCATGTCGCTCAACCGATGCAAGATGCCAACCGTACGAGATGGGTCCGAGATCAGCGTGCTCTCGGTGATTTCCAGCGTGAGCGCGAAAGGCGGCACGTTGTGCCGGACGAGGGCTTCGCCGACCATCGTGGGCAGCGCGTCGTCGAGCAGATTGCGGGTCGAGATGTTGACCGCCATCGTGAGTTGGAAACCCTCCGACCGCCATTGCGCCAGTTGGCCGAGTGCAATGTCGAGCACACACTCGGTGAGCGGACGAATCAGGCCAATGCGCTCGGCGATGGAGATGAAGACTTCGGGGGGAATGAAGCCGTGTTGCGGATGGTGCCAACGCGCCAGCGCCTCGACACCGACGACGTCACCACTGGGGAGCGCGGCCTTCGGCTGGTACTCGACGAGAAGCTGACGCCGAGCGATGTCACGCCGCAACTCGGCGGCGAGCGCGAGTTGCTTCGGGCTCGCGTGATCGATCTCCGCGTTGTAGAACTCGACCGACGCTGATCCGCGCTTGGCCGCGTACATCGCGACGTCGGCGCGTTGCAGCAGTGTCGACGGGTCTTCGCCGTCGTCAGGTGACAGCGCGACGCCGACGCTGCAGCCCACCTCGAAGAGGAGGTCGGCCACTTCGAAGGGCTCGAGCAGCCGATGCTCGATGGCCTCTGCGCGACTCTTGATCGCCTGCCGGTTGGACTCGGTGGTGAACACCACCGCGAACTCATCGCCGCCGAGTCGGGCCACGAGCGTGCCCTCGTCGACCACTTCGGTGATGCGGTCGGCGATCTTGCACAGGAGGACGTCACCCTGGTGATGGCCGAGGGTGTCGTTCACCTCCTTGAAGCGGTTGAGGTCGATGAGCATCACGACCACCGACTCGCCTTCGATCCGCTGGGCGAGTGCCGCCCGCAGCTCGTCGTCAAGTCGCGCCCGGTTTGGGAGGCCGGTCAGCGCGTCGCGCAGTGCTTGTCGGTGGCGCTCGTCGGCCTCGCGCCGTAGGCGCTCGAGGAGCCGGTAGTTCCGCAGGCAGATGCTCCCGTGCGTCGCCAGCGTTTCGAGGAGTTCGAGATCGTGCTCGTTGAAACGGTCGACATCGCCCAAGCGACCGCTCACTCGGAGCGTGCCAAGTGCCTCCTCACCGGTTCGGAGAACGGCCGCCATGTGATCCCCGGCCAGCGCGATCGGGCGGCCATCCAGCAGGGCATGATGCTCCCGAAGGACCATCTCGGCGTCTGGCCCGTTGAGCACAGACAGCGCACCGTTCTGAAGCGTGATCAACGCGGCGTCGCCGTTCTCGGTGAGAATGAGCTCGGCCCGTTCGACACGAAGCAGGTTGCTTGTGTGCTCGAGTAACGCGAAATCGACCGCCCCTTGCGTGAGCGATGCCGCGATCTTGCGGCTGAAGCTGTACAGCTGCTCGAGGCGAGCCGCGCTCTGCCGCACGCGCGCGTGAGCGCCGTAGGCGGTGAATATGAAAGCTCCCGCAGCTACGAACAGCCACGGCGAGGTCCGCTGAGGGGCGAGTGCACAGACCGCGAGCAGTCCGATGTACGTGCTCAGCGCGGTCGTGATCGTGCCCAGGCCCGCGAGGCTCTCGAGAGGTGAGCGCATCCGGCGGCCCTCGTTCGCAGCAATCACCAGCGACACCGCGATCGCGCCGATGACCAGCGATGTCGTCGTCGCCGCGACAGCGGCCAACCATCCGCGAGGTTCGAACGGCGCGGCGCCGCCGAGCACGGCTCGATACACGAGCACCGCGGCGCACGTGTCCAGCAGGAAGTAGGCGAGGTTGAAGGCCAGTTTGATCGGCGCCTGCCGGCGAACGATCGCCAGCGCGAAGAGCGAGCCCGCGAGCCGCCCGACGACGAGCGCGGCAGGACTCAGATACGCGAGGCCCACCAGCAACGGAATCTCACTCAGAGAGAACGTCCGCGCCTCACGTTCGAGGTGCACGTGCAGAACGCAGCTCTCGGCGATGGCGAACAGCGCCATGACCACGAACACCGACAGATGCACCTCGGTCGGGATGGGGCGGGCGTGGCCAAGTGGAACGAGCAGCGCCGTGCCGCCGATCGCCAACGCGCTGATCACCGCAAGGATGACCGAACGACGCGGCGCCGTTGCAACTCTCATTGGTACGCCATCACGGGGTTGCCCCCGACCATGACTGCCCTGACCACGACACGCCCGACCACGACTGCCCCGACCATGACTG
>JBEEGD010000235.1:0-2816 GCA_041166685.1 Acidimicrobiaceae bacterium
GCCTCGTCGTATGCAGTCGACGGCGTCACTTCACAATTGTGTTCGACCGCCCGACACGGCGCCCGGTGTAGCGCCTCTTCTCGCGGCGGTTATCGCTGCCGTGGTTACCCACGAGGTTGACGTCGGATGGCCCCGAGTTCCGAGTTCCACACCTCGTCGAAGCTCAGACCGGTCAGGTCGGCGGACTCGACGCGGCTCTTGAAGTCGAACTCGCCGAGCCCCTGGGTGCAGTACAGACCAGAGGCGTTGTTTTGCGGCACGCGGAATACCGTCACCTCGATGAATCGATGAACGTCGAACTCAAGGGCATCGAACCTCGCTCCAGTCCAATGGGACGAACGTTCATCTACGACGTTCAAGACCGTCGTCGGGTGGAGAAGGTCAATCGTCGCTCCTTCCAGAACGACGGGCAGGTACTCGCCGGAGATCAGCAATTCGTGACGCAGGTGCTCCGGCACCGTCGGCCCGACGACCGGCCACGGAACCCCCCAAAGGTGGAGGAAGTCAGGTCGCGCCCGCGTTGGCTCGCCGATGTAGACGGGCGGGGCAATCCAGCGAGAGCCAAGAGGATTGGCCTCTTCGGCGAGATCGAAGAGCGGCCAGCAGAATTCGTCGTCGCCGTCTATCGCGAGCGTCTGAAAGCGGGCATTGAGAAGATCCGTCGTGATCTCGAAGACCCGCGCAGGCACGTCCACTGGCGCGATGTTGCCCGTCCCACGACCACCGCGCTCGTAACGCCTCCTATTCGGGGGTCCTGAACGCCCACCGGGCCCCGACAGCGCATCCGAAGGCGGCCGCTGCCTGGACAGCCATCGCGTAGTAGGCGACCAGGCCCCCGCTTTGCGCCTTCGTAATGAACACGATGAGGAACACAAGCGCCAAGACCACGGCGCCAACTGCGAAGAGAACCCCGGCCACCCGACGCATGATCAGCACCGTCGGATAATGCCCTGATGGAGGATCGGGTGCAGGCGTTGCGGCTCAGTTCGTAGCGTCGGGATGCCCGGCGGGCGGTCTCTCGAATGCCCTGCCGCCGTTGAGGTTGGCTTCCGAGCGAAGCGGCCGCCTGCCGGGTTTCCCTGTCGCGGTGTGGCTCGAAAGAGGAGAGCAACGATCCCTCATCAGGTCTGCCCACGGCGACGTCCATCTGGCCGTCTGGAGGTTGCCCGTGTTCGTGATCGGCATCGACCCTCATAAGAGATCTCACACCGCGGCGGTGCTCGACGACGAGGAGCAACTCGTGGGCGAGCTCCGCGTGCTCGCGGATCGACGCCAACGCGATCGGCTGCTCGAGTTCGCGAAGCCGTTCACGCCACGCACGTGGGCGATCGAAGCAGCCAGCGGGCTCGGCTCGCTCCTGGCCCAGCAGCTCGTCGCGGCCGGTGAGACCGTGCTTGATGTCCCGCCCGCGTTGTCGGCCCGGGTGCGGGTGCTCGACTCTGGTCACAACGACAAGAACGATGCCCATGACGCCCGATCAGCCGCGGTCGTGGCGATGCGTCACTCGAAGCTCCACACGGTCACCGAATCCGATCATGCTCAGGTGTTGCGACTGCTCACGGATCGGCATCGCCAGCTCAGCCGGGCTCGCACCCAAGCCGTGAACCGGCTCCACGCCCTGCTGGCGGGGATGCTCGAGGGCGGCCTCCCACGGGGACTTTCCGCGGATCGAGCAGCCGTCGCGATGCGTCGGATCCGGCCTGGCTCACCACTCGACATCGAACGCAAGCGCATCGCGGCTGAGGTCCTCGCTGATGTCCGCCGGCTCGACCGTCAGCTGAAAGACCTCCGGTCGCGCATTGTTGTCGCCGTTGAGGCTTCGGGCACGACCGTCACCACCGTTGAAGGCGTCGGCCCGGTCGTCGCCGCGATCATCTGCGGCCGAGTCGGCGACGTGCGCCGGTTCCCGAGCGCCGGGCACTTCGCTCGTTACAACGGCACCGCCCCCGTCGAAGCGTCCTCCGGCCCGAAGGTTCGGCATCGACTCAACCGGCGCGGTGACCGCCAGCTGAACCACGCGCTGCACATCGCCGCCATCGCGCAACTCGCTCACGACACCGCCGGCCGCGCCTACTTCGAACGCAAGCTCGCAGAGGGCAAAAGCAAGAAAGAAGCGATCCGCACCCTCAAGCGGCGAATCAGCGACGCCGTGTTCCGCCAACTCGTCCTCGACGCCCGAAACTGACCAAGGCGGGCCCGGGAGGACACCCAGGGACGACTCGCGAAGTCCAGCGTGGCCGGCTCGAACCCTGAACGCCGGCGCTTCGGACCAGTCACTCCCGGACCCGAACATCACGCTACGCCTGCCTCACCGCGGGCCGCTCTGCCGCGCCCGAAACCAACCTGTTGACACAAAGAGGATTCGATACCGAGTGGATCGCGTCGATCTCGTCACGTTCGTCGAACGGGTTGACGTATCCCTGACGAGAAGCAGCGGGTAGTGCCCGGTCTCACGGACCGAAGAGCGCGCGGCGTCGTGAGCTACCAGAGGGGTGGTGGTCGACTGGGTGGTGAGCTGGTGCGGACGATGCCGTGGGGGTCGGTGGTCTCGAGGGTGGCGTCGGGGAGGAGCTTGGCGTGCCAGCCGGGCGTGTGGAGGCGTCGGTGGTGTCGGCGGCAGAGGAGGACGAGGTTGTCGAGGCGGGTGGGTCCGCCGTCTTCCCAGGCCCAGACGTGGTGTGCTTCGCACCAGTGCACGGGCCGGTCACAGCCAGGGAAGCGGCAGTGGCGGTCGCGGGTGGCTAAGGCGATGCGCATGACGAGGGTCACGACACGGGTGAGGGTGCCCATGTCGATGATGGTGGAACGGCCGTCGG
>JBEEGD010000236.1:0-3547 GCA_041166685.1 Acidimicrobiaceae bacterium
CGAGCTCTACACGGTGCTCACGCGGCGGTCATGGGATCTGCGTTCGCACACCGGCGAGGTGTGCTTTGCCGGTGGCGGCCAAGACGAGGGCGAGACCTTGGTGGAGGCCGCGCTGCGTGAATCGAAGGAGGAGCTCGGTCTCGATCCCTCGACCGTCGAGGTGCTCGGTGAGCTCGACCACCTCATGACGATCAGTAGCCGCTCGTTCATCGTGCCCTTCGTCGCGCTTCTGCCTGACGTACCCGTGCTCGACCCAAACCCCAATGAGGTCGACGCGGTCCTGCATGTGCCTGTGCGCGAGCTGTTGCTCGACGAGGTGTACCGCGAGGAGCGGTGGAGGTTCGCGACACCGCCACCTTGGGTGCCACCCGATCTCGTCGCGACCGACGAGCCCACCGAACGGTCGATCTTCTTCTTCGAGCTCGTTGGCGACACGGTGTGGGGCGCCACCGCGGCGATGTTGCGTCACCTCTTGGGCATGGCGCTCGGTCTCGGCGTTCGCATCGACCATCGATGAAGCCCGACGAGTTTCGGCGCGCCGGTCACGAAGCGATCGATTGGGTGGCCGACTACCTCGAGCGCGTCGAGACGTTCCCTGTCCTGTCGACCGTCGAGCCCGGCCAGGTACGAGCGAAGTTGCCACCGCACCCGCCGGAGAACGGCGAGCCGTGGCCCGACATACTGCAAGACCTCGACCGGATCGTGCTGCCTGGCATCACCCATTGGCAGTCGCCCAACTTCTTCGGCTTCTTCCCCGCGAACGCGTCCGGGCCCGCGGTGCTCGGCGACTTGGTGTCGTCCGGCCTGGGTGTTCAAGGGATGTTGTGGGCGACCTCACCAGCGTGCACCGAGCTGGAGACGCACGTGCTCGATTGGCTGATCGAACTCATGGACCTGCCCGACGCTTTCCGCGGCAACGGTGTGATCCAGGATTCCGCCTCGAGCGCGACGCTGTGCGCAGTCCTCGCAGCACGCGACCGCGTGAGCCCGACCATTGAGCGCACGAAGCTGCGGGCGTACACCTCCAACCAGGCGCACTCGTCAGTGGAGAAGGGCATCCGGGTTGCAGGATTGCGGGCTGACCAGCTTCGGCTGATCGACGTCGACGACGCGTTTGCGCTCGATCCACGCGCACTCGGCGATGCGATTGCCACGGACCTCGGGTCGGGCCTTGTGCCGTTCCTCGTCGTCGCCACCGTCGGAACGACGTCGTCGTCCGCCATCGACCCCGTTCCTGAAATCGTCGACATCGCTCGAAGGAACAACCTCTGGGTGCACGTCGATGCCGCCTACGCCGGGTCCGCGGCGGTGGTCCCGGAGCTCAGGTCGGTGGTGAACGCCGGGCTCGACGGTGTCGACAGCTGGTGCTTCGACCCGCACAAGTGGTTGCTCACGAACTTCGACTGCGACGTCTTCTACGTGAGGGATCGAGGTGCCCTGATCTCGTCGCTCAGCGTCCTGCCCGAATACCTCCGCAACGAGGCCAGCGAATCAGGCGCGGTCATCGACTACCGCGACTGGCACGTGCCGCTCGGCCGGCGGTTCCGCGCGCTGAAGCTCTGGTTCGTGCTCCGCCACTACGGCGCGATCGGATTGCGCGAGCACATCACGCGGCACGTGTCGTCGGCGCAATGGCTCGCCGCCAAAGTCGACGACGACGAGCGTTTCGAGCGGCTCGCGCCGGCCGACTTGTCGCTGGTGTGCTTCGCGCACCGCGATGGCGACGAGGCCAGCGAGCGACTGCTGCAAGCCGTGAACGCTTCTGGCAACGCGTTTCTCACCCACACCCGCTTGCACGACCGCTACACGATCCGCGTCGCTGTCGGCGCGACGCAGACCGAACACCGGCACGTCGAAGCCCTGTGGTCGCTGATCGACTCATACTCGAGGCAATAGGGGCCGGTAACCGGCCCCTATTTGCCTCGAGTACACGACGCCGCGCGCGATCCGCACCCTTTGCGGAGACCTGAGGTAATCCTCCTCTTGGCGGACGCTCGATCGCGTCGTACTGTCCGCTTTGGAACCGGGGGGTGGGACCATGGTCAGACGGGTCTTGTTCGGGGTTGCGGCGCTCTCGCTGGCGGGCCTGTTCATGTTCGTCGACGCGACACCTGCGTCGGCGGTTGTCAGTCCGCAATGCGAGGGCAAGGGCGTGTTCTCCAAAGCGGGCGTGACCTACACGGCCGCCGACGCCGGCGTCGACGTCGTACCGCTCGAGGACGACGTTGCCTGGTCGGGTTCCATTCAGGCCCCCAAGACAGAGTCGGCGTACAGCGGTCACATCGAGGTCCAGCTGCCATTTCCTCTGCCGTCGCTGAGGATCGACTCCTGGTCCGGTTCGAGCGACAACACGGCGAACAACGGGACCAAGCACTACAAGCTTCCATCGTCGGTTCCCCGCGGCGTCGAGTTCGAAGTGACGGGCGCCCACACGCAGGGTGGGGTGAGCTGCACCGGAACCGTCAAGGTGAAAGTTGCCGGTAGCGCGTTCGACAGTCCCGCCGCGCCGGCCAGCCTGATCGGCACGTTGGTGACCGGCGGCGTACTCGCTTTCGCCGGCCGAGCGAAGGGAGGACTCGCATGACGTTCCGCGGACACCCGGTGTTGGGCGGCATCTTCGGGTTCTTGTTCTTCTTCTTCGTGGCGATGGACCTGCTGTTCTTCGGCATCGTTCCGCTGAAGAGCCCGGTCATCACCATCCTGCCGGTGCTCGGCATCTTCCTCGGCATCGCGTGGGCGAGGTGGGCGCCGATCGGTGGCCGCACCGCGGGTTCCGCACCTCCGCAGTAAGCCCAACTCAGGTCAGCTTCAAGCGAGTCCCTCCTAGCTAGACTCACCTCTTTCCGGGGCTAGGGCATGGAGGACAGCGGTGGCTGAGGTCGAGATCGGAATTGGCAAGTCCGGACGTCGGGCGTATGGCTTCGACGACATCGCCATCGTTCCGAGCCGACGGACGCGCGACCCAGAGGACGTCGACATCTCCTGGGAGATCGACGCCTTCAGTTTCGACCTACCACTGATGGCAGCGGCGATGGACGGCGTCGTGAGCCCTGCCACGGCCATCGAGATCGGCAAGCTCGGCGGCGTTGGAGTGCTCAACCTCGAGGGTCTGTGGACCCGCTACGAGGATCCCGATCTGCTGTTCGACGAGATCGCCGAGCTGCCGGCCGACAAGGCCACCGGACGCATGCAGGAGATCTACTCCGAGCCCATCAAGCCTGAGTTGATCGGCGAGCGAATCCGCGAGATCCGCTCCGCGGGCGTCATCTCGTGTGCCTCGATCACACCGCAGCGCACCGAGGCGTATGCCAAGGCCATCCAGGAGGCCGAGCTCGACCTGCTCGTCATCCAGGGCACGGTCGTCTCGGCCGAGCACGTGTCGCGCACGGTGGAGCCACTCAACCTCAAGCGTTTCGTGCGCGAGCTCGACATCCCCGTCATCGTCGGAGGGTGCGCGTCCTACCAAGCGGCGCTGCACCTGATGCGCACGGGTGCGGCCGGCATCCTCGTGGGCGTCGGTCCGGGCCATGCCTGCACGACCCGCGGT
>JBEEGD010000237.1:0-9654 GCA_041166685.1 Acidimicrobiaceae bacterium
ATGTGTCTCCGTCGTGGGCTCCTTCATCGTGGGCGCGCCCAGACACTGTTGAGGAGATGCTTGGAGTCCTGGTGGGCGCGGAGGTTGGCGACATCTTGGCGCGCCGAGATTCGCGAGATCGCGCTCCCATCACCCGTCCCGAAGACCGACACCCGGCCGTAGCTCACGAGCGCCGAAGGCGCGTAGCGAGCGGCGGCCCGCCGCATAACGCGCGTCCCCAAGACACAGCTCCTGTATCACCGAACGCCGGCTCGATGGCGATAGCGAGGTGGGTGATACCGCGTGTTTCGACGCCACGCGCCTTGGCGCTGTAGCCGGCATTATGCGCTAGCTCGGTGACTACTTCTTGGCGCGGCTCTGAGGTCCAGCTCCGCCAGGGGGCGAGAGCCGTTTGGTGATCTGGGCAGCCGCAACCTCGGTCAGTGGTTGGCCGACGGCCTGTTTGAAGCTGAACCCAAGTGCCTGAGCGATTCTGAGGAACTCGGACGACAGCAGCGCCTCAAACTTCTCGATGTCGGGCACGCCAAGGCTGGTGAGGATCGGCACGATGTGCGAGGCGATGAATGCTAAGTCGTCATCGCTGATCGTCTGCGCCGCAACCGACTCGCGGTAGACCTCTGCGAGGCGTTGCAGCTCGAGCCTGTCGGCGATGAGGTCATTCACGATCGCTTCAAGCTCGCGGATTGTCTCGTCCTTCTCCCGGTTAGCCCGAGCGACTCGTACTCGATCGAAGATCGACGACGCGGTGTTCTTGGCTGCGAGAGCAGCGAGGTCTACGCCTGCCTGCTGGAGAACCGGATCCATCGTCCTCATTATGCGACGCGGGGCGACGTCCTCTGGGTGTGGGGCCGTGTAACGGGCATCCGGAAGGTGCCGTTCCCGCCGCTGCGTCCACAAGGCATCATTGTGATGTGGAGGACGAGCACCGCGTGCCGCCCATGTGCCGAAGAGTGATCGTGAACTCGCGGGACATGCTCGTCGTGGTCAATCGGAGCTCCGCCAGGCACGGGGGGTGTACGTGACAGACGCGTTCACCTCGAGCGTGTGGTGAAACGGTCGTGGGGCAGACTTGGCTGTCAGGTTCGCAGGTTCTGAACGGTGCTGATTGATCCGCAGGGCCGAACGATTTGGCTCGTAATGTTCTACCGATTTCTTCTTCTACCAACTCGAGCGGTGCTCGTCGAAGCGCCGACAAAGGATGAGGCTCGTCGGATCGTCGAGCGGAAAGTTCCTGATCTCGCCTCGCGAGCGAGGATCCGTCGCGCGTCACCGTTCTGGATTTCGGCGTCCGAAGGGCGGATGCCGTTCACCCGAGCAATCCCACTCATTCGCGATGAGGACGCCGAAAACTGACACTCGCCTGCGCGTCGTTTTGGGGCGGCGCCCAATCGACCGCCGTCACGTGGACACCGCGCTGACACCCTTGTTGGGTCCATTTGAGACGTGGCTGTCTAAAAGCGTCAATAAACGAAGAAGGGGAATCGGATGCCTGGCGATTCCAAACGTCCGGAACGTGCCGATCGCGCGCACTTCGCGGCCCGACGCGATGGGCGAAGAAGCGTCCGGTAACACCGGTCCACAGGCGTCATCTACCGCCAGATTCGTCAAGCAGGCGACGTCGACCATCCCGTCTGGGACGCCCACCGGTCGGCGTGCTCGGTGATCGCCGTAACGACTTCACTCTTTGCGGCGGCGTAGTCGTTGCTGTCGACCCACTTGCGGGTCGCGAGGTCTCGTTTGACGGTCTCATATGCCGCTCGATCGTCTGCGCTCTCGCGCAGCCAGTCTCGGAACAGCAGGTGCCGCCGCTCATCGTTGCTCCCCGCCCGCCACAGATGCACGTGCACGTCACGCGCCGGCGTGCGGAACATTCGATGCTCCGGCTCAATCACCCGCAGCGGGTAGCCCGCGCCGATCACCGCCGGGAGGAACGCCCGATCGTGGTCGGGATCGTCCACCGTGACCATCACATCCACGACCGGCTTCGCGGCGAGACCGGGCACCGAGGTCGAGCCGATGTGCTCGATACGGCGCGCTACCGGTCCGAGCGCCGACGCGATTCGGTGGCGTTCGGCGTCGAAGCGAACGGGCCAGGCGAGGTCGTAGTCGATGATGCGCACTGACGACCCGTCCCGCTCGCCCAGGATCGTCACACCGGTAACCGGACCGGGCGGACGCCCCCACCCTCCTCCGCCCGGAGTGAGCATCCGCAACACGTCGCCCGACCGCATCGCGATCGTGCACTTGTCCGGCAGAAGCTCCGCCCGCGACTCCTCGCCGTTCGGCAACAGCCAGTTCTGTCCGACCGCGCCCGGCTCGCCACCCCACAGCCCCCACGGTTGCGACACCCGCCGCTCGGTAATCAGCGACACGGTCACGTCCTCGAGCATCTGCAGATCCCGTTCGATGCCCTCACCCCCCGGAGCCACACCGGCACCGCCGCTTCCTCGCCGCAGCCGATACCGCAGCACCTTCATCGGATAGGCCCGCTCGAGCGCCTCGATCGGGGTGTTTCGCGTATTCGTCATGCCGGTGTGCACGCCGCTCATGCCGGCCCGCCCGGGGCGTCCCCCTTGCCCTCCCGCGACGGTTTCGTAGTACACCCACCCGTCGCCGCCGATGAGGACGTTGTTCATCGTTCCTTGCGACGCCGCGCCGACGCGATCAGGAACCGCAAGGGCGAGTGCCCGCAGGCACACATCGGCGACGCGTTGACTCACCTCCACGTTGCCCGCGCCGACGGCAACGGGACGTACGGCGGCAACGATGGAACCGACCGGCGCGATGACCTTCAGCGGTCGCAGCGCGCCACCGCTCGCGGGAATCGTCGGATCGGTCACCGACCGCAGCGCGAACGCGACGCAGGACACGGTGACGGCTTCTACGGCGTTGACGTTGCCGGCGCGTTGTGGGTCGGTACCGGTGAAGTCGAACGTGATCGTGTCGCCCTCGATGGTGATTTCGACTGCGATCGTGGCCGGACCGTGTCCCGGCCCGGTCGAATCGAGCACGTCGGTGGCTCGCCACGATCCGTTGGGCATCTCCGCCAACGCCGCTCGCATGCGCCGCTCCGCGTAGTCGGCGACTTCGTGCAACGGGGCGCCGCTGGCGACGATGTCGGCCAGCCGGGCGACGCCGAGCACGTTGGCTCCCACCTGCGCGTCGAGATCGCCGGCCCGTTCTTCGGGTGTGCGCGTGTTCGCCAGCAACATGTCGCGGATCGGCGGGATGAACAGCACCGGCGGCAGTCGCAACCCTTCCTGGTAGATCTCCGTCGCATCGGCAGGGATGGAACCGGGGGCGGCACCGCCAACGTCGGCGTGGTGCGCGCGATTCGCGGCCCACCCGACCACCGTGTCGTCGACGACACACGGCGCCACCAGCGTGATGTCGTTGAGGTGGGTGCCGCCGGCGAACGGATCGTTGAGAATCACTTGGTCCCCAGCGTGCAAGTGCGGACCCAATACGTCGATCGCGGCTCGCACGGATGCGGGCATCGAGCCGAGATGTACCGGGATGTGCTCGGCCTGGACGAGCAGTTCGCCATCGGCCGTGAACACCGCGGCCGAACAGTCAGCGCGCTCTTTGATGTTCGGGCTGAATGCCGCCCGGCGGAGGACCGCGCCCATCTCGTCGGCCACGCCGACCAGTCGGGAGACCAGGACCTGCAGCGCGGCGGGATCGAGCGTGGTCATCGTTCGAGCACCAAGGCGCCCGCTTCGCCGTGCCGAGCGCACCAACCCGCCGGCACCCAGATCGTGCAATCGGGTTCGGCGATCACCGCGGGGCCGACGGCCACCTCACGATCACGCGTGGGCAGTGAGGTGACGTCGAGCGGCGCATCGATGCGCGCTCGTGCGCGGATGGCGACGACCTCGACGCGAGTGCCCGGCCGTGCGTAGCCGTTGCGGCGCTCGTGTTCCGCATGGAAGTGATCGATGGACGCAACAGTCAGCTCGTGGCTCTGGCCCACATAGCGGACGTCGATGGTGGTGGACGTGACGGCGTCGGGCCCGACCAACGCGCGGGCTTCCATCGCCAATGCCACGAGGGCAGGTTGGAGGTCACCGGTTCCCGCCCACGAACGCACGAGCTCGCGCTGACGGGGTGCGCCCAGCATCCCCAACGCCGAGAGCACACCGGCACCCGCCGGCACGATCACGCGCGTCATCCCGAGTGCGTCGGCGAGATCGCACGCGTGCAATGGTCCGGCGCCACCGAAGGCGACGAGGGACAGACCACGCGGATCGATACCCCGCTCCACCGACACCGCTCGCAGCGCGCGTTCCATGTTGGCGTTGACAACGGTGACGACTCCTTCGGCGGTCACGCCGGCGCGATCGAGCGCGGCTCGGGCGGCGGCAATGTCGAGCTCGCCCAATCCGGGCAGACCCGACACTGGAATGCGGCCGAGCACCAGATCGGCATCGGTCACGGCCGGCGCGCGACCACCGCGGCCATAACACGCGGGGCCGGGCACCGCACCGGCGCTCTCGGGGCCCACGACGAGCGCGCCACCGGTGTCGAGACGGGCGAGCGAGCCGCCGCCGGCGCCGATCGTGTGCAGGTCGAGCGACGGCAGCCGGATCGGAAACCCGGCGACGATCCTGCCGGGCGCGGCCTGCGGCACCGCACCCCGGACGAGGCAGACATCGGTCGACGTGCCGCCCATGTCGAAGGTGAGCGCGTCCGGCGAACCGTTCGCCACCGCCACGGCCGCCGCGGCCAACACTCCCCCGGCGGGTCCGGACAACAGCAGACTCACGGGCAACTCCACTGCATCGGCGAGCGGCACGAGCCCGCCGGCGGACGTCATCACGAGCACTTCCGATGCGAGCGTTCCGAGTCGCCGCAAGTAGTCCTGGCACGTCGGGCGCAGATACGCGTTGACCACGGTCGTGAGCGTCCGCTCGTACTCGCGGAACTCCGGCGACACGTCCGCCGAACAGGTGACGTCGACCCCGGCATCGTGCAACGAGTCCGCGACCGCTCGTTCGACCGACGGATCGAGGTCGCTGTCGAGAAGGCAGACGGCGACCGCATCGACGTCCTTCGGAAGCCGCAGCGTCCCATTCGCCTCGAGCCGGAGTTCGCGGCGCACGAGCGGTTCGGGCCGGTCGGCCCAGAGGTCGTAGAGCGAGGGTCGATCCTGGCGCCCGATCTCCACCACGTCGGTGAACCCGGGCGAGGTGACGAGCGCGACCGTGGCTCCGGCCCGCTCCAGCAGGGCATTCGTGGCCACGGTGGTCCCGTGGGCGAGCACGTCGGGAGCGGCCGTGAGGGCTGCGATGGCTGCTCCGACCGCCTCAGACGGGCCGTCCGGGGTTGATGGAACCTTGACGCTGCGACCGTTGTCTGCAACGGCATCGGTGAAAGTTCCGCCGGTGTCGACACCAACCCTCACCTGGGGAACCTAGCTTGGGGGGGTGCTCCGAAAACGCCGCAAGGGCGAGGCTGCTCCTGATGGCAAGGAAGAGAACGTCCACCTCGACGATCAGGAGCATGCGTGGTGGGCGGGCCGGGACGAACTCGACAGCAACAAGGCACCCAGCGGCCGCAGCAAGAACAAACCGGTCGAGGAAGAGACAAAGCGCAACACGTTCGAGGACTACTTCAGCACCGAGTCGCTCTTCGACTGGACGGGGGCCCAGGACAGCATCTTCGACGAGACCGACCCCTACGTCGTCCTCGGGCTACCGCCGTCGGCCAGCTGGGACGAGATCAGCGCCGCTCACCGCCGGCTGGCCAAGCTGCATCACCCCGACCGCCTCATCGATCCCACCGACGAAGAGCGCGAGACGAGCGACCGCCGGATCCGTGAGTTGAACGTCGCCTACATGGAGTTGCGCCGGCGCAAAGGTCGCTGATTCTCGACGAGTTCGCTAGTCGCCCAGGTTTCCGCTGCCGCCGACTTGTTTCAGCGAGGCTTCGACGGCGAGCAGGTCCACGAGTTCGTTCATCGGGTCCACGCCGTGACCCTTGACCCACCGGAAGGTCACGTCGCCGCGCTCGAGTACGAGCGGAATGAGGAGTTCCCAGAGATCGCGGTTGGCGACCGGTTTGCGCTGGCTGTTCTTCCAGCCCCGTTGCAGCCATCCCTCGAACCAGCGATCCCGAAAGCAGTTCACGACATAGGTCGAGTCGCTGACGACCTCGAGTTGTCCTGGATTCGAGCGCACGGCCTCCAGCGCAGCAGTGATCTCCATCCGCTGGTTGGTGGTGTGGGGCTCGGCGCCGCTGGCCCAGGGGCCGTCGGGCACGGCCCACGCCCAGCCTCCCGGGCCGGGATTCCCGCTGCACGCACCGTCGGTGTACACGATTGTCATCAAGGAGGAGCATTACCGATCAGTAACGGGCGAGAATGAGACCATGATCATCGACGGGTTCGTCCACCAGCTCCCGGACGTCGACCCCGAAGAGACGCAGGAGTGGCTCGACTCGCTGTCGGCCGTCGTCGACGTTCAAGGCAAGACCCGCGCCAGGTTCCTCATGAGCAAGCTGCTCGAGCGGGCCCGCGAGTTACAGGTCGGCCATCCGGCGACCGTGAGCACGCCGTACGTCAACACGATCCCGCCCGAGGAAGAGCCGTGGTTCCCCGGGGACGAGCACGTCGAGCGTCGCATCCGGGCCTACATCCGTTGGAACGCCGCCGTGATGGTGGCGAAGGCGAACAAGCACGCCGAGGGCATCGGCGGCCACCTCTCCACGTTCGCGTCGAGCGCGTCGTTGTACGAGGTCGGCTTCAACTGGTTCTTCCGCGGCAAGGACGACGGCCTTGCCGGCGACCACGTGTACTTCCAAGGTCATGCCGCACCGGGCATCTATGCCCGAGCGTTCCTCGAAGGGCGCCTGACCGAAGAACAGCTCGACAACTTCCGCCGCGAGATCGGCGGCAATGGCTTGTCGTCGTATCCGCACCCGCGGCTCATGCCGGAGTTCTGGGAGTACCCGACGGTCTCGATGGGGCTCGGGCCGATCAACTCGATCTACCAGGCCCGGTTCAACAAGTACCTCCACAACCGGCGCATCGATGACACGTCCGGCTCGCGCGTCTGGTGCTTCATCGGGGACGGCGAGACCGACGAACCCGAGACCCTGGGGTCGATCTCCCTCGCCGCGCGCGAGCAGCTCGACAACCTCACGTGGGTGATCAACTGCAACCTGCAACGCCTCGACGGGCCCGTGCGGGGCAACGGCAAGATCATCCAAGAGCTCGAGGCGGTGTTCCGAGGCGCGGGTTGGAACGTCATCAAGGTGATCTGGGGTTCGAAGTGGGACGAGCTGCTGCACCGCGACGTCGACGGCGTGCTGCTCAACAAGATGAACACCACCGTCGACGGCGAATTCCAGCGCTACGCCGTCGAGCAGGATGGCTCGTACATCCGCGATCACTTCTTCGGACCGGACCCACGGCTGCGCAAGATGGTCGAGCACCTCTCGGACGAAGACCTGCGGTGGCTTCCCCGCGGTGGCCACGACTACCGCAAGCTCTACGCCGCGTACAAGGCGGCGACCGAACTCGAAGGCGCACCCACCGTGATCCTCGCGAAGACGGTCAAGGGGTGGACGCTCGGGTCCGAGGTGGAGGGCCGCAACGCCACCCATCAGATCAAGAAGATGACGAACGACCAGCTGCTCGCGTTGCGCGAGCGGCTGTACCTCCACGACCAGATCCCGGAGGAGTCGCTCGCCCCCGGCAAGGAACCGCCGTATTACCGGCCGCCGGAGGACTCCGACGAGTACCGCTACATGATGGAGCGGCGCGGCGCTCTCGACGGCCCGCTCCCTCGTCGCATCACCACCATCAAGCGCAAGCTCGAGCTGCCTTCGCCCGACGTGTTCGGCGAGTTCGACGCCGGGTCAGGCAAGCAAGAGGCCTCGACGACGATGGCGTTCACCCGCCTGCTCCGCAACCTTGCCCGCGACGAGAAGTTCGGACCACGCGTCGTACCGATCATTCCCGACGAGGCCCGCACGTTCGGTATGGACGCGCTGTTCCGCGAGTTCAAGATCTACGCATCGGAGGGACAGAAGTACGACTCCGTCGACTCGCAGCTCTTGCTTTCGTACACCGAGTCGAAGGACGGTCAGCTGCTCGAAGAGGGCATCACCGAGGCGGGCTCGACATCGAGCTTCACCGCCGCCGGAACCTCCTACGCCACGCGCGGCGTTCCGGTCGTGCCGTTCTTCACCTTCTATTCGATGTTCGGCTTCCAGCGCGTCGGCGATCTCATCTGGGCCGCGGCCGACGCCCGCTGCCGCGGCTTTCTCATGGGAGCCACTGCCGGGCGTACCACGCTCATGGGCGAAGGCCTGCAACATCAGGACGGCCACAGCCAGGTGCTTGCGTCGACGGTGCCGACGTGTCAGGCCTACGACCCCGCCTTCGCATACGAGATGTCCGCGATCGTCCGGTACGGCATCGACCGGATGTATGGCAACGGCGGCGCCGGCTCAAGGGACGAGGACCCCGACGTCTTCTATTACCTCACCATCTACAACGAGAACTTCGTGCAGCCGGCGAAGCCCGACGGGGTCGACGACGGCATCATGCGCGGCCTCTACAAGTGGGCCGACGCGCCGGAGGGTCCGTCGCGTCGGGCGACCATCGTGTTCTCCGGCTCTGCGCAGAAATCGGCCCGCGAAGCGCAGACCGAGTTGGCCGAACAGTTCGATGTGGCCGCCGAGCTGTGGTCGGCCACGAGCTACAAGGCGCTGCGTGAAGACGCACTCTCGGTCGAACGCTGGAACCGGCTGCACCCCGGAGACGAGGAACGCGTTCCGTACGTCACCGAGCAGCTCACCGCTTCCGAGGGCCCGCTGGTCGCCGTGACCGACTACATGAAGGTCGTCCCGGATCAGGTCTCCCGTTGGGTGCCCGACGGACGCGAGTTCATCCCCCTCGGCACCGACGGCTTCGGGCGCAGCGACACCCGTGAAGCGCTACGACGATTCTTCGAGATCGACACCGCCCACGTCGTGGTGGCGGTGCTCTCCGGACTGGCCGCACAAGGCGAAGCCGAGCCCGAGGAAGTCGCCAAGGCGATTCAGCACTACGGCATCGACGCCGACGCGCCCGATCCGCGCGTCAGTTAGTCCATTCTCGTTCGTTCGCGCAGCACCGGCACTCCGTCGCCTGCGCAATCGTTCAGCGCCTGACCGCGGCCGAGTGTGCTCATGAGGATCGCTTCCGCCGGGCCGCGGACGGTCGGCGCGCCGGCATCGCCCCACGACCAGTCGGTGTCAGTCGCCTCGAAGCGCAAGCCGCGCATGCGTCCCTTCGACCGGAAGACCTGGCCGAGGTTGGGCAGAAACGGCAACAGCGGCGCCGTTCGCTCGATGGGCACCTCGCGGTGGCGATCGAGCGCACGCCGAATGTCTTGGTGATGCACGAGCCGGTCCATGAGGTTGAGGCGCGCGGGGAACACCCGCGACGTTCCCGACCAGGGATTGCGGTTGTCGAACTCGGCAACCAGCTGCTCGGGCGAACGCCCGTCCGCTCGTGCGATGGAGTAGTGCTTGCCCGCCCGGTCCGACGAGAAACCGAAGCGACCGAGCTTGTACGGAAGGGTCCACAGCTTCAGCTCGTTGCCGTACAAGATGTGCCCGATGACGTCGCGCACGCGCCAGCCGGTGCACAGCGACGGGCGCTCC
>JBEEGD010000238.1:0-4807 GCA_041166685.1 Acidimicrobiaceae bacterium
GCCCGACTCGAGCGCCGTCGACTCGCCGTAGATGGCCATGGTCAGCGGACTCCCGGGCGCGTCGACACCACCAGGCGGTACTGCACCGGCTCTACGGAACGCTTCGAAGAGGTAACCGCCCTCCGGATCCTGCAGCTCTCGCTCGGCGTCACCGATGAACGCTCCGACGTCGCCGCTGAGGCGGGGTCGGATTTGATCGCCGCCTCCGCGGTTGCCGCGCAGGCCCTCGTCGTACTGCACGCCCCACGTCTTTTCGTTGTGGTCGGTCGCAGTAGCGCCTGAGGTCCACGAGTGCCCCGTGACCGACACCTCGCCGTCGGAGAAGAACCGGTCGCCGGTGCTGTAGCGGTCGGCGAGCGCATGGTGATTGGGCGTGATCGGCGCGCCGTAGAGCAGGAAGCTCTGGTCGGCGTCGAAGCCCTTGTCGGTGGGGAGGTCGCCGAAGTACTGATCGAACGTCTTGTTCTCCGTCACGATGTACACGACGTGGTGGATCGGTGAGCGCGGACCTCGGCGCTCAGGCGCAGCCACACTCGCCTTCGGCGCGAGCACCGACATCGTTGTGCCGCACACCACCAATGCGAGCAGACCCCACCGGCGCTGCCGCGACCTGAGCGCGACGACGCCGACCAGGAGCAGCGCGCCGAGCGCGAGCGCGCCGGTCCCGCCTCCCGTGCGAGGCAAGGGCTGATCCTGCGCCGGTGCCTGCGATCCCCCAGGAAGCAGTGCGGCTTGCGGACACAGCACCTCTGACACGCGCACGTCGCTCGGCGGTTGGCAGCCGTCGACGGTCTCGGCGTCGAGCTTGTCGTTGGCCCGCACCGCCGCCGTCCACTCCTCGTGCTGGTCGGCATCGGCGGGCAAGTCGATGGCGCTGACCGATCCCTTGATCGGATCGCCGTTGCCGCCCACACTGAGGTTCACTCCCGCGAGTTGGCCGTCGCCCTTCGAGTTGGCCACCCACAGGCGGTAGTTGTCCGGGGCACCCGTCACCAGCAATGCCGCGGGGTACCAACCAGTCGGGATGTACACCGGCTGCCCCGTCGTGCGCGCACCTGTCCCGCCGTCGAGCACTTCCACCGCGTTGAGCCCGGCGAGCGCGACGAACAGCGTCGAGCCATCGGGCGACAGCGCGAACGCGTCCGGGTGCGCACCTACGGGGACCCCGGTGAGAGGACGTACCGACTCTGTCGTCTTGAGTGTTGGCGCACCGTCGCCGCTCACGTCGAGCACGGAGATCGAGTCGTCGTTCGTGTTGGCAACAAACAGCGTCGAGCGGTCGCCGCTCAGCTGCAACGCCGTCGGGTGGTGACCGACGCTGGCGACGGCGATCTCCGTGGCGTTTGCCGGATCGGACACATCGACAACCGAAACCGTTCCCTGTCCGTTCCCACGGCCGGCTTCGTCGGCCCAGTTGGTCACATACAGCCGCTTGCGCGCCGGATCGAGCGCCAACGCGAAGGCGTCGAGACCGACGGGCACGCGCCGGACGACCGCAGGGGTCGACGTATCGAGGATCGTGACGCGGCCACAGGCGAGTTGATCGGAAGGGCAGGTGGTGGTGTCGGTCGTTCCGCTCGGCTCGCTCAACGTGCCCGAGATGTAGAGCAGGTCGCCATCGAGCACCGACTGGCCGGGATAGCTCGTGACGCGAATGCCGTTGCCCGCGGGATCGCCGGGTGCGGCGTCGATCACCCTTCCGAACGCGGCGTCGACGGCCGCGTCAGTCGGGAACGGGTTGACTTCCGTGAAATCGACGGGCACGGCGACGGGGCCGGCCACCTGGAATCGAAAGACGCGGTCGGCGTTGCCGCCGCTGGCGAAGATCTGCCCGTCGGGTGTCACCGACACCCCGATGAACAGGTTGCCGGTCGGTGTGAACGTCGACGTGAGCGCGGCTGCGTCGATGACGCCGAGCGACTGGAACCCGCCGCTGTTCGAGCTCACGATGATCTGTGACTCGTCGGCAGTCGCCACAAGGCCGAGCGGCAGCTTGGACACCAACACCTGTTCGCCCGCAGGCGTGATCGTCCACCCCGCAGGTGTTTGCGCGGGGTCGACCGGCGGAGCCGGCTCGGCGGCCGCCGGGGCGGCCGTCGACACCACGAATCCGATCAGCGCGAGCGCGACCACCAGGCCACGCCATCCCCCAGCTCGCATCTGCACGTCCCCTCAGCCGTGCCGCTCGCGGATGGCAGAATACTCAACATGAAGCAAGGAACCACGGGAGAGGCGAGCGTGCAGGTCAATGCGCCGCCGGAAAAGGTGTACGGGGTCGTGTCGGACGTGCGCCGCATGGGCGAATGGAGTCCCGAGTGCCGCCATTGCGAGTGGCTCGACGGTGCGACGGGCCCGGCGGTCGGCGCTCGATTCAAGGGTTCCAACCGCAACGGCATGATCCGGTGGAGCACCAAGCCACGCGTGCTGGTCGCGGACGAAGGGCGCGAGTTCGCCTTTGTGACCGACGTACGCGGCAAGGACCTCACCAAATGGAGCTACCACTTCGAGCCCGAAGCTGGCGGCACCAAGGTCACGGAGTCGTTCGAGATGATGGCCGACCAGCCCGGACTGATCACGTTCTTCGAGAAGAACGTGATGCGTGTCAAAGATCGGAAGGCTGACCTCGAGAAGGGCATGCGCGCCACGCTCGAGCGCATCAAGGCGGCCGTCGAAGGCAGCGCGTAGCGCGTCTTGGTGTGGACGGCACCCGCGTCGACCGCTGGCTGTGGGCGATACGGCTGTGCAAGAGCCGCGCGGAAGCCACCAACCTCTCTCGGGGCGGACACGTGCGGGTCAACGGGCGCCCGGCCAAGCCGGCCACGCCGGTCGCGGTCGGCGATCGAGTTGAGGCGCGGGTCCACGGACGTGATCGCATCGTCGAGGTGGCGCGAGTGATCGAGACTCGGGTTGGCGCGCCGATCGCGGTTGAGTGCTACATCGACCACAGCCCCCCGCCGCCCACCCGCGACGCGACCGCCGGCGACCGTGAGCGAGGCGCCGGTCGTCCCACCAAACGCGAGCGCCGCCAACTCGACCGCTGGCGCGGAGACCGCTGACATGGACGCGTCCGACTGGGATGCCCGCTACGCCGGGACCGAACTCATCTGGACCGCGAAACCCAATCGCTTCCTCGTCGCTGAGATCGACGATCTCGCGCCTGGGCGCGCCCTCGACCTCGCGTGTGGTGAAGGGCGCAACGCCGTCTGGCTCGCGACCAAGGGATGGCAGGCCACCGGCATCGACTTCTCCCGGGTGGGACTCGACAAGGGAGGGGCGCTCGCCGCGCAAGGCGGCGTCGACGTCGAGTTCGTACAGGCCGACGTCACCAAATACGAACCGCCGGCGCGGGACTTTGATCTCGTCGTGATGCTGTATCTCCAGCTGCCGCACGACGAGTTCCGCAGCGCGCTCGACCGCGCCGCCAGCGCACTCGCGCCCGGCGGAACGTTGCTCGTCGTCGGACACGACCTGACCAACCTCACCGACGGCTACGGAGGTCCGCAGCACCCTTCCGTCCTGTTCACGCCCGATGATGTGGTGCGCGCGCTCCCGGCATTGAATGTCCTCAAGGCGGAACGCGTCGACCGGCACGTCGAGACGGACGACGGTCCCCGCGTCGCCATCGACGCGCTTGTGCGTCTGCAATCCGATTGACGCCCGCGGCGCCCGACGACCAAGGTGGCGAGCGCATGGGAAATTCGTTCGCTGAGGACACCAAGGTCGTGGCCGTCTCGCCGAGCCGCTATGAGGCCACGATCCCCGAGGCGTGGAATCTGCGACCGCTGCCTCAGGGCGGCATCGTCACCGCCCTCGCGCTGAGGGCCATGGCCGACACGCTTGGCGATCCCGCGCAGCAACTGCGCACGCTGCACACCGCGTTCGTCACGCAGGTGGCGCACGGACCAGTGAGCATCGACGTCGAGTTGCTACGTCGAGGCCGGTCGATGTCGCATCTGCGCGCCGAGGTGATGAACCCGGGCGCGACGCGAGGGCACGTCACGACTGCGATCTTCGGGTCGACCCGTCAGGGGTTTGCGTTCACCGACCTCGAGCCACCGGCCGAGATCCCTGTGCCCGCGGACTGCCGGTCGTTCCGCGATCCTCTGCCCGCCGACGTCGAGTTCGAGTTCGCGTTCGAGCCGATGCCGTTTTGGGACCAGCTCGTCGAAGGCCGGCCCGTACTCGGGCATGCGCCGTGGGAGGACTACGTGCCTGATCGGGCGGAGACGGCGATGTGGTACCGCTTCGACGAACCGCCCTTCCTCGACGACGGCACGATCGATCCCCTCGCGGTCGTCGTACTGGCCGACACGATGCCAGGCGCCGTCGGCGAGAAGATCGGCCGGGATGACCGGATGTGGTTCGCGCCGAGCGTCGACCTCACCGTGCACCTCCTCGACGACTGCCGTTCGCCGTGGCTGCTGGCGCACAACCGAGCCCGCTACGCCGGCGACGGCTACGCGTCGGCCGACATGGCGCTGTGGGACTGCGGGCCCGAGGGCGCCGACGCGCCGCGCCTCGTTGCGTACGCGACGCAGCTGTTCCTCTTCACGTTCATGAGCTGAGGGTGGCGGCGGCGCGGCGGGTGGCCAATGCAGCCGCGGCGAGCGCACCGGCAGCCACCAGGGGCACCGTGGTGTCCGCACCCGTGCGCGGCACCGTTGGCGTTGCACCGGTGTTGGCAGGTGGGTTGCCCTCGCCGCCCACCACGCCGGCGCACGCGGCCGACGGCGTGTACGCGCGGGCTGGTGGAATCGGCACACCGGTGCCGTCGACGAACACGTGAGGCGCGAACAGCGCGCAGTCG
>JBEEGD010000239.1:0-2719 GCA_041166685.1 Acidimicrobiaceae bacterium
TTCGCTGGAATCGTGTCGGTACGAGACGATCTCGTACGGTGAGTCGACGGCGACGTAGTTTTCCCGAAGCTCGGGATCACCGCGCGTGCGCAGCTGCGGGTGGCGCTCGAGCGGACGCGCGACGAAACAGTCGCTTGACTCAAGAGAACGCGGCGGCGAGTAGCGATCCTCGCGACACCAACCTCGAATCGAAGGAGGGACCGCGATGAGCGAGCGGCCGAACATCGTGCTCGTCCACGGCGCGTGGGCCGACGGATCCAGCTGGAGCGCCGTCATCAAGTCACTGCAGGCAGACGGCTACAGCGTCACCGCTCCGCAGTTTCCCGAGACCGCCCTCGCCGACGATGTGGCGCGGCTACGCCAGGTGCTCGCTCGCCAGAGCGGCCCGACCGTTGTCGCGGGGCACTCCTACGGCGGGCAGATCATGACCGCGCTCGGCACGGACGCTCCGAACGTCGTCGGGCTCGTCTACATCGCAGCGTTCGGCCTCGACGAGGGCGAGTCGCTCGGCGCCCTGCTCGGCGGCGGACCGCCCACTCCCTCGCTGGCGCACCTCACCGTCGACGAGCAGGGGTTCGGCTGGCTGCCCGAGGACGACTTCGTGGGCCACTTCGCAGGGCACGTCGACCCGGTGGAGGCGCGCGTACTGCACGCCGTTCAGCAGCCGATCTCGATGAGCGCGTTCGACGACGTGATGGGTGAGCCGGCATGGAAGTCGCAGCCCTCGTGGTACCTGGTCGCGAGCGACGACGAGGCGATCCCGCCCGACGCCGAGCGCCAGTTCGCCAGCCGCATGGGTGCGACCACCGTCGAGGTCCCCTCCGGCCACCTGGCGATGGTGTCCCACGCAGATGAGGTCGTAAAGCTGATCGAGGCCGCGGCGGAGGCCGTGGGCGGCGCGGCAGCAGGCGATCCGCTGGACGCTGTCGAGCGATCCGTGTACTAGGAGCAGACCATGCCGATGATCGACGTATACGCAGAACCTGGGACGTTCGACGACAAGCACACGCTGGCGCGTGATCTGGCTGCGGCCGTCATGCGCTGGGAACAGGTGCCGCCGATCGGGCTGTTCCGCGACAACACCGCGGCGTTCATACACGACCTATCGGAGGGAGCCATCTCGAACGTCTCGGGCGACGGGAACTACGTGCGGGTCCAGGTGCTCACCCCGATCGGGGTTCTCGACCGCGAGAAACAGCTCGGCGTCGTGAAGGAACTCACGGAGATCATCGCGGCGGCCGCTGGCGACCCGACGCAGAGCGACCGCACGTGGGTGCTTCTCACGGAGTCCCCTGCGGGCGGATGGGGAATCGCGGGTCACGCGTACACGGGCGAGGAGATCGCCGCCGCCGCTCGGGCGGAGCTCGGCGCGGGTTCGGGTGGTGAGCACGACTAAGCGCGTGTCCTACTCGGAGGCGGCGCAGATTCTCGCGGCGCGAGACCCCGTGCTTGCCCGGCTGATCGAGGACGCCGGGCCGATGCGCCTGCCGCGGGCGAGGCTGTCGCCGTTCGGCGCGCTGGTGCAAGCGATCGTCTACCAGCAGCTCGCGGGGGCCGCCGCGCGGGCCATCCACGGCCGGCTCGTCGACGCGATGGACGGCGAGGTGACCCCGGACGCTCTGCTGGTCTTGTCCGACGAGACGCTGCGAGCCGTCGGACTGTCCGCCGCGAAGGTTCGCTCGTTGCGCGACCTGGCAACCAAGGTGCTCGACGGCACGGTGGTCGTGTCGCCGCGCAGACTGGCGCGGCAGGCAGACGAGGAGGTCACCCGCCGGCTGACCACCGTACGCGGCATCGGGCCGTGGTCAGCCGACATGTTTCTCATGTTCCAGCTGCGACGGCTCGACGTGTGGCCGGTCGGCGACTTCGGCGTACGCAACGGCTACGGGCTGGCCTGGAAGGTCCCGATGCCGACGGCGCGCGAGCTGGAGCCGCTCGGTGATCGGTTTCGGCCGTACCGGACGGTGGTCGCGTGGTACTGCTGGCGAGCGGTTGAGCTATACGCCGGGGCGTCGGACAGCGCGCTCACGCGCTAGGGCAGCGAAGGCCGGGTCTCGGTCCAGTCGACGTAGAGGTTGCGCTCGCCGAACAGCCAGGCGCCATCGACCTTGACGAAAGTGTCGTCGTACCGAAGGTGCGCGACCATCAGCTTGCGCTCGCCGCCTTCGGTGAAGAGGTGGTGCGCGATGCAGTAGCTCTCGCCGGTCGCTCGATCGCCGTCCAGCGTGATGGTGCTTTGGCCGTTGAAGTGCATAGTCGCCTGGTAGTTGTTGAGCGCCTCGAACACCGGCGTGAGCGCCTCGCGGCCATCGAGTACCTGAGTGGGCTCCGAGCCCTCGCCTTGCATGTAGACCACGAAATGCGTGTCCTCGGTGAAGAGCGACTTCTGCCCCACGGCGTCGCGGCGATCGGCGCAGTGCGCATAGGCGTCTACGAGCTCGCGGATCGCCAAGCGGTCCGCCTGTTCGGCTGGCGCAATGCCGGCCGGTCCTGCCTGGCGATGGCTCGTGCTCATGACTTGATGCCTTCGTGGTGGCGGATCGGCTATGCGTGGGTCAGGTGTCGGTAACTCCCGTTGCGGAACTCGTCGACAAGTCCCGGACGGGACGGAGACCAGCCGAGCTCGGCTCGAGCCTTGGCTGCGTCAGTGGCCTGATCGAGCAGCAGGACGTCGGCGAAGTACTCACCCAGGCGTGCCCGGGCCTCGTCATCGGAGCCG
>JBEEGD010000240.1:0-8122 GCA_041166685.1 Acidimicrobiaceae bacterium
CACGTTGTCGGAGGTCGAGTCGAAACGTCTGCTCCAGGAGCATGGGGTGCCCGTGCTCGACGAGCGCATCGCGTCGAACCCCGACGATGCCGCGACCGCGGCGAACGCGATCGGCTATCCGGTCGTCGCGAAGCTGTGCGGTGATGCCATCGCGCACAAGACCGAGCGAGGTCTCGTGCGTCTCGGTCTCAGTACCGCGGATGAGGTCCGCGCCGCGGCGGCCGATCTTCTGGCCGCGGCGGCCTCGGACGACGGCGCCGTCGCCGTGCTGATCGCACCGATGGTGAAGGGCAACCGTGAGCTCATCGCGGGATTGTCCGACGACCCGCAATTCGGAATGACCGTGATGCTCGGTGTCGGTGGCGTGCTGGCAGAGGCGCTCGCCGATGTGGCGTTCCGGCTCGTTCCCATCACTCGCGTCGACGCCGAGGACATGGTGGACGATCTCGCCACCCAGCGGCTGTTCGGGCCTTTTCGCGGCGAGCCCGCCGTCGACCGTGAGCGACTGATCGACGTGCTCGTCGGCCTCTCGGACGCGGCGGTTGCCCATCCCGACATCGTCAGCGCCGACGTGAACCCCTTGATCATCGTGAACGGTGTGCCGGTCGCCGTCGATGCCCTCGTCGAGCTGAACGCATGAAGAAGGAACAGTTCTCGGCGTTGTTCGACCCCAAGGGAGTCATCGTCGCCGGCGCTTCGACGCACCCTGGCAAGTTTGGGTTCGTCGCGCTGCACAATCTCCTCGCCGCCGGGTACGCCGGCAAGGTGTTTGCGACCAACCTCGAAGGCACGCCCGTGCTCGGGATCGACACGGTGGCCGACATCGACGATTTGCCAGCCGGCGAGGCCGATCTCGTGTTCGTCTGCACTCCCGCGGTCGCCAACCTCGAACTGTTGCGCAAGTGCGCGGCCAAAGGGGTTCGCGCCGCGTTCATCACGAGCGCCGGATACGGCGAGGCCGGGCCGAAGGGCATCGAAGCACAGAACGAGCTCGTGCGCGTGGCCGATGAGCTCGGCATCCTGCTTGCCGGTCCCAACGGCCAAGGCGTCATCTCCACGCCGTCGAGCATGTGCGCGCAGATCGTCGCGCCGTTTCCTCCGCGCGGACGCATCGGCGTCGCCAGCCAATCGGGCAACTTCGTGTCGAGTTTCATGAACTACGCGCGCCACTACGGCGTGGGAGTGAGTCGAGCGGTGAGCGCCGGCAACGCGGCGGCCGTCAACGTGCCCGACTACCTCGACTTCTACGCCGACGATCCCGAGACCGATGTGGGTCTCGCGTACGTCGAGGGCGTCACCGATGGCCGCGCGTTCTTCGAGCGGATGCGCAGCGTCGCCGAGCGCATTCCGCTCGTCCTCGTGAAAGGCGGCGCGTCCGACGTGGGCGCGCGCGCGGCCGCGAGTCACACGGGCAGTCTGGCCACCGACGACCGGGTGTTCGACGGGGCTTGCCGACAGGCGGGCGTCGTGCGGACGCCGACCATCGAGGAGGCCTACGAGGCCGCCGCCACGTTTGCGACGCAGCCACTGCCCAAGGGACCGAACGTGTGCATCGTGTCGACCGCCGGCGGCTGGGGCGTGGTCACGGCCGACGCGCTCAGCCGCACGCGCGGCTTGCAGCTCATGCCGCTGCCCGACGATCTGAGGGCCGAGCTCGATCAACATCTGCCCCCGCGCTGGAGCCGGAACAATCCAATCGACTTGGCCGGCGGCGAGACGAAGGACACGGTCCCGATCGTGCTCGAGATCGCGACGCGGCATCCTGCGGTGGACAGCGTGATCTTCTTGGGCATGGGCATCCAGGGAAACCAAGGACGCATGGAGAAAGAGGGGCCCTTCTATCCCGGCCATGGCCTCGAGCGCATCGTCGGCTATCACGAGCGGCAGGACCGCCGGTTCACCGAGACGGCTGCGGCCATTTCCGAGGAGGTGGGCAAGCCGGTCCTCACCGCGACCGAGCTGTCCATGGCGGACCCCGCCAACCCCGCGGTCGTGGGATGCCGTGAGAGCGGCAAGGTCTGCTACGCCTCAGCCAACCGTGCGGTCACCGCGCTCTCCTACCTGTGGGAGTACGCCCGTCACCGCCAGCGGCGAGGTCTGGACTGAGCTCGCTCCCTGCCCGGCGGTCGAAGTGGTACCTCGCGCCACTCCTCCTCGTCGTCGTTTGTATCGCCAGCGCGTCGGTGGTCGTGCAGGCGGAGAAGGCACCCGCGGCGACGAAGCCAATCGGCGTCACCGCGTCGACCACCCCTGTGCTGTCTGCGCGACGCGTGCCGGAAGTGATCGCCGCGCCGGTGGCCGATCGGCGGCTCAACGCCCGTCTCGCGGAGCTACTGCTCCGCGCTCCGGAGGATCGCTGCCTCACGGTCTCCGTGAGCGGGCGAATCGTCTTCAGCGAACACCCGTCACAGTCACTGGTGCCGGCATCGATCGAAAAGCTGATGACCACCGAGGCGGTCGTGTCACTTCTCGGCCCTGACGCAGTCCTCACCACTAGGGCGGTCGCGGGCTCGACGCCACAGGGCGGTGTACTGAACGGCGATCTGTGGATGGTCGGCGGCGGCGACCCCTTACTCATGACCGATCAGTACGTTCGCCACTTCGCGCATCAACCAGTGACGCACACCGCGTTGAACACGCTCGTTGACCGCATCATCGGTGCCGGCATCAATCACATCACGGGGAGCGTGATCGGCGACGAGTCGCGCTTCGACACGCAGCGGTACTTGCCGCAGTGGCCCAACAGGTTTGCGACCCTCGCGGAGATCGGCCCGATGGGCGCGTTGACCGTCAACGACGCGCTCGCCGAGTTTCCGCCCACTCCGGATGTGAAGGCGCCCAAGGAGAAGGTCGCGGACGACCCCGCGGTGCACGCCGCCGATCAGCTCACGCTGCTGCTCGTCGCGAGAGGGGTGGTTGTCGATGGTCCGCCGAAGTCCGGCCGGTCACCGGACGGGGCACCCGAGATCGCGAAGGTCGATTCGCAACCAATGAGCCAGATGTTGACGGCGATGCTCACGGAAAGCGACAACGGCACCGCCGAGCTGTTGACGAAGGAACTCGGTGTGCATGACAGCGGCTCGGGCACGACCGCGGCCGGCGTCGCGGCCATCACGAAGGCGTTGCGCGCTCGGGCGATCCCGCTCGAAGGCACCACGCAGTTCGACGGCTCCGGACTGGCCAACGACAACCGCGAGACTTGCGGAGCTGTACAAGCGCTGCTCGATCAGCAAGGCGAGGGTTCTCTGTTGGCGGCCGGGCTTCCCAGCGCGGGCCAGACGGGCACGCTCGACGACCGCTTCGTCGGTACGCCATTGGTCGGGCGGCTGCGAGCCAAGACCGGGACACTCGACCAGGCGACCGCGCTCGTCGGGTACCTCCAAACGATGCAGGGCTCGCAGCTCAGCTTCGCGTTCATGATGAACGTGACCCCACCCCGCAAGATCAGATCCGCCGACGTCAACCTCGAAGAGGAGCTCGCCGCGATCCTCGTCCGATATCCGGAGACCGTTGACATCGCAAGGATCGGGCCTCAATCATGATCTCGCTCGCGCCCGAGCGCGTTCGCTCTCTCGATTGCGGCTCGTCGCTGGCGCTCCTGTCGCCGCGGGCTCTCGCTTCTAGCCGGTGGAAGCCTTGACCGAATTACCGATGTTCCCGCTCGGGACCGTGCTGTTCCCGAGCGTGTTCCTGCCGCTGCACATCTTCGAACCCCGCTATCGCACGTTGGCACGCCACTGCATCGACGGCGACCAGGAGTTCGGTGTCGTGCTGATCGAGCGGGGCAGCGAGGTGGGCGGTGACGATGTGCGCACATGGGTGGGAACGGTGGCGCGGATCGTCGAGGCCGCGGAGTTGGACGACGGACGGTGGGTGTTGGGCACGGTCGGCACCCGCCGCATTCGAGTCCGCGAGTGGTTGCCGGACGATCCCTATCCGCGGGCTGACGTCGAAGACTGGGCCGACGCTGAGCTGAGTGCTGACGCGTTCGACGTCTATGGCGCAGTGATCACGCGCTTGCGGAGAGTGCTCGCCTTGAAAGCTGAGTTGGCCGAGCCCGCGGTCGATGCCACGATCGAGCTGAGCGACGATCCAGCGCTGGGTTCCTTCCAAGTGGCAGCCGTGGCGCCGATCGGGCCGGCGGATCAACAGCGGCTTCTGTTGGCTGCGGGACCGAGCGAACGGTTAGAGATGTTGGGGACGTTGCTCATCGAGGAGAGCGACTACCTTGCCGCTCGACTGCAGATGGGATAGCGAGGAGATCCGTGCCGGCAGAGGAAAAGTCGATTCCGCAGGTCCTGACCGAGCTGTGGGAGATGCTCGTCTCCTACGCGAAGCAGGAGACGGTCGAGCCGCTCAAAGGCCTCGGCCGGTATGTGGTGTTCGGTGCCGGTGCGGCGGTCGTGGGCGGCATCGGCATCATCCTGCTCACGCTCGCGGGTTTGCGGGCGCTGCAGACGCACAACGACGGCCGCTTCGATGGAAACTGGAACTGGGTGCCGTACCTTGTCGCGCTGGTGCTGCTCGGTGTGTTGATCGCACTGGCGGTCAGTCGAATCAAGCCGAAGAGGAGTCGCCGATGAACGAGCGAAGTGAGTTCAGCGGGCCGGACGAGCGAGCGCGAGCGAGCCGAACGGCGATGGGGTCCGGGGGCGCAGCCCCAGGGGCAACGCGATGAACGCCTTGCCCAAGGAGATCACGAAACGAGATCTCGAGTCGAAGTTCCGCGAACTCCAGGGCGAGGTCGACTCCGCCGGGGCATCCGCCAAGTCGTACGCGCTCATGGTCGGCGCGGTGGCGGCGGTGGCCGTCGTCGGCGTGGCGTACTTCCTCGGCCGGCGCCGGGGGAAGAAGCGGTCGACCGTCGTCGAGGTCCGCCGTCTTTGATCGGCCGGCTGCTCCGGCTACTGCGAGGCCAAGGCCTGCGCAAGGGCGTCGTCGGCGGCAACCGCCGTTGGCTCACGATCTGGGCCGTCGTGTTCACCGCGCAGACGGCGCACAAATTCCTGAAACCCAAGCCGGTGGTAGAGCGGTTCGAGCTCAAGCCTGGTGAGACCATCGTGATCACCGACTTCGGGGACCCAGCTTTCACTTCGTAGGCTGTGCCGTCTTGAAAGTCCTGCTCCGCAACCCGCGCCGTGAGTTGGAGGTCGCAGGACCGATGAGCGTCATCGCGTTGCTCAACCGCCTCGACCTGAACCGGGAGTCGGTACTCGTGATCCAAGGTGACGAGCTCGTACCCGGCGACGCCATGCTCGACGACGCGCAGACCATCGAGATCCGACCGGTGATCTCTGGCGGCGCAGCATGAAGTGCCGGGTGTGCCGGGGTCCGGCGGTGATCGACGTCCGGCGCCAGAACGCCAACTACTGCCGTGACCACTTCATGCGCATGTGTCGCGATCAAGTCGCCAAGGCCATCGACGAGTTCGAGATGCTGCGTCCTCGGGAGCGCGTGCTCGTCGCCGTGAGCGGCGGCAAGGACTCGCTCGCGTGTTGGCACCTGCTGCGCGAGATGGGTTACGACGCCGACGGCTTCGTGATCGGCTTGGGCATCGGTGACTACTCCGACGAGTCGACCCGCTATGCACAAGCGTTCGCCGACGAGCGCGGGTGGAAGCTGCATCACACGAGTCTTCGTGATGATCACGGCTTCGACGTGCCCACGGCCGCCCAGGCCACCCATCGCGTGCCGTGCTCAGCCTGCGGGTTGTCGAAGCGTCACCTTTTCGATGCGGCCGCGCGGGAGCACGGCTACGACGTGGTTGCGACGGGTCACAACCTCGACGACGAAGCTGCGGTGCTGTTCGGCAACGTGCTGCGTTGGCAAACCGATTACCTCGGACGCCAGCATCCGGTGCTCCCGGCCCAGCACGGGTTTCCCCGAAAGGTGAAGCCGCTCGTGCGGCTGGGTGAGCGCGAGACGGCCGCGTACTGCGTGCTCGCCGGTATCGACTACATCGTCGAGGAATGCCCGATGGCCGCGGGGAACAAGCACCTTGGGTACAAGGACGCGCTCAACGCCATCGAGACACAGTCTCCCGGCTCGAAGCACGACTTCTACTTCGGCTTCCTCAAGCGAGCATCCGCTCGTTTCGAGCCGGACGCCACGGCAGAGCAGGGCTCGCTCTCGTCGTGCAGTCGGTGCGGCGCGCCAACCACCGGCGAGGTCTGCGCGTTCTGCAAGCTCGCGGATCGCGCCAGCGGCTTCGAGCCGGTGTCGCTGCGAGCACGCAAATGACGTTCTCCGTGGGCGACAAGGTTCTGTTGATCGATGGCAAAGAGCGCCGTTACCTCGTCACCCTCACTGATGGCGGTGAATTCCACTCGCACACTGGTGTGATCGCGCACGCAGACATCATCGGTTCCGCGGAGGGGTCCACCTTTCGATCGTCGCGAGGGTCGCGCTTCACCGCGTTCCGGCCCACGCTCTCCGATTTCATCCTGAAGATGCCCAGAGGCGCTCAGGTCATCTATCCGAAAGATTTGGGCCCGATCCTCCTCCTTGCCGACATTCGCCCCGGTGTACGCGTGCTCGAATCAGGAGTCGGATCCGGGGCGCTGTCGATGGCGATGCTCCGGGCTGGCGCGGACATCGTCGGCTACGAGCTTCGAGATGAGTTCGCGGACCGCGCTGCCTCGAACGTCCGTGGCTTTCTCGGCGACGAGTTCGCAAGCCGCTATCGAATCGAGTTGCGCAACTGCTACGACGGGATCGACGAAACCGAGATCGACCGGGTCGTGCTGGACTTGCCCGAGCCGTGGCAGGTCGTGAAGCACGCCGAGCGAGCTCTTCGTCCGGGCGGAATCCTCGTGTCGTACACGCCCACGATCGTCCAAGCTGCTCATCTGCGGGAGACGCTCGAGGACAGCCGATTCACGATGGCGGAGACGATCGAAGTGCTGCATCGCTCGTGGCACATCGAGGGCCAGTCGGTTCGCCCCGACCACCGGATGGTCGCCCACACGGGATTCCTGACCGCCGCGCGGCTTCTTTCGGACTAGTTGGACACCCTCGACTTCCTCGTGATCGCGCTGGCGATCGGAGCCGGCGTCGGCGGCTGGCGGCTCGGATTCGTGGCGCGCGCGTTCTCTTGGATCGGCATGGGCGTCGGTGTGTACGTGGGCACGCGCATCCTGCCGGTCATCGGCAGTTCCGAAACCGACCCGCAACGCTTGTTGCTGCTCGGCATGGTGATTCTGTTTGCCGGGGCCATCGTCGGTCAGCTCATCGGTCTGCTCATCGGCGCGCAGTTGCGCACCGTCATCCGGCCGGGACCGGTGCTGATCGCGGATCGCGTCGGCGGGTCGGTCGCCGGTGTCCTCGGTGTGCTCGTCGGCTTCTGGTTCCTGCTGCCAACGCTGTCGCAGACGCCCTCGTGGCCGGCGGAGCAGACACGCGACTCGAAGATCGCGACCTTCATCCATGACCACTTTCCCGAGGCACCCGACACGACGCAGGCGTTGCGCCGCGTGCTCGGCCCGCGCGTCTTCGAAGGTTTCGGGACTGCGCCAGCGTTGGGACCACCGCCGGCAGAAAGTGGGCTCTCGGCGGCCCTCGCCAACCAAGTCGCGCGATCGACGGTCAAGGTCGAGGCTCCAGCGTGCGCGCGGATCCAAGATGGCAGCGGCGCGGTGATCGGCGAGAACCTGGTCGTCACGAATGCCCACGTCGTGGCGGGAAGCAAGCACCCCATCGTGTTCCGTCATCCTGACGGCAAGGACCTCGACGCCACGGTCGTCGCGTTCGACCCGGATCGTGATGTGGCCATCCTGCGCGTGCCCGGAATCGATCGGCCGGCGTTGCCGCTCGGAAACGGCCCGTTCGGTGTCGGCGGTGTGGGTGCGGTGTTCGGGCATCCACTCGGCGGTCCGCTCACGCTGAGCCCGTTCAAGATTGCCGACGACACCAGGGCCCGAGGCTTCGACATCTACGACTCGCACCGCACCACGCGCCACATCTACGTGTTGAGCAGTGATCTCGCGCCCGGCGACTCAGGCGGCGCGCTGGTGGACCCCAATGGCGCGGTCGAAGGGGTTGCCTTCGCGATTGCGCCCGATCAGCCCAACGTCGGGTACGCGCTCACGCTCGACGAGGTTCGACCGGTACTCGCCGCCGCCGG
>JBEEGD010000241.1:0-3126 GCA_041166685.1 Acidimicrobiaceae bacterium
TCCACGCGGTCGTCCGTCACCGGCTTCGCGAGCTGGACCGAGTGGATCCGCCCGGCGTAGAAGTCCGCGTAGAGATAACGCCCGAACAGCGAGGGAAGCGACGAGTCCCTGACGACCACGCCGCCCGTCACAGCCGCGGGCGGGCTGGCGGGTCCGTTCGGGTTCGCATAGGCAAGCACCGGCGGCACGTATGAAGTCGGATCGCACGCCGGCACGCGATGGTTGTTCGCCTCCCAGCAGTTCCAGCCGAAGTTCGAACCCGTGAGCGTGTCGGTGGCCGGGACCCAGTCGACCTCCTCCCACTGGTCCTGGCCGACATCGCCGATCATGAGGTCGCCGCTCGTCCGGTCGAACGAGAAGCGGAACGGGTTGCGGAGCCCGAGCGCGGCGGTCGTGACGGTCCCGTTCGACGTCTCGATCGCGAGCAGCTTGCCGAGCTGTGAGCTCGCGTTCTGCGCGTTCCCGTTCGGGTCCCCCGCGTCGCCCCCGTCGCCGGTGCCCACGTACAGCAGCCCGTCCGGGCCGAAGGCGATCTGGCCGCCGTAGTGGTTGGTGAAGGTTGGATGCGCGACATCGAGCATCTGCGTCCCACTGCTGTCAGCGACGTTTGGGTTCGCGCCGCTCCGCGTGAACTGCTCGACGCGGATGTGCCCGTCGGACTTCTGGATGAAGTAGACGTAGAACTTGCCCGATGTCGCGTAATCGGGTGCCACCGCCATCGACAGCAGTCCTCCCTCGCCCGTCGTCGTCACCCGGGAGCTGATGTCGAGGAACGGCGTGGCTTGCAGAACGCCGTCAACCGCCACGTAGATGGCGCCGGACCGCGACACGACGAACAGCCTGTGGGCATCGCCTGGCGGCGCAGTCACGTAGATCGGCGACGGAACCGATCCACTGAAGGCCGGCGCCAGCGTCAACGCACCCTGCGCCGGCGCCGCGACGAGCAGCGCGAAGCACGCCGCGAGCACCGCACCGCACGCCCTGATGCTGGCCCCCGCCCGCATCGTCGATCTACGTCTGCACGGCGCAGTAGTAGAGAGCGCCACCCGGACCGGAGAAGAACGCACTCGCGCTGCCCTCTACGGAGCGCTTCACCACACGCTTGCCTCCGCTCGGGCGGCCGGAGAGGTCGTAGAACCAGCTGAGCTGGCCGGCGCGCTCGCGGTACCAGACGCGGACGCGCCCGTCCCAGCGCACGCCGCGGATCCCGAGCCATGTCGAGTTGCACATGAACGTCTCGCGGTTTCGCCGCTCGCACGTCGTCCGCAGCCGTCGCGGCGTCTGCTTCGTGGTCTTCACGATCGCTCGGCGCACGAGCCGGCTCGCCATGGTGCGACTCATCGTGACCCCGGAGCGCGCCACTGTGACCGGCGGCGTGGTCACGATCGGAACCGGCTGGGGCTCGACCACGGGCGACACGGTGTCACCGGGCATCGGGTCCGACGGCGCGCTCTGGGGGTCCGGCAACGGCTGGGGCTGCGGCTTCGGGGGCGGTGGCGGTGCGGGACAGTCGATGCTCGCCGGGCAGCTGTTGGTGATCACCACGGTGGGTGCCGCGGATGAATTCCATCTCAGCTGGATGCGCAGCGACGCCGCGTTGTCGCTCGCGTCGGTCTCGAGCAGTGCGCCTGTCGGGTTCACGCGGTTGACAAGCAGATAGTCGCCCGCCGGGGTCGTCGTCGGTTCGAGCACCAGGTACTGACCTTCGAGGTATGCCCCGTACCTGTCTGAACCGTTCACTCTGAGGCCCTCGGACACGGTCGTGGCTTCCGGGTGGTCGAGCCCGCAGACATCGGTCGTGAAGGCATTCGCCAGGCAGAAGCCTGTCTTCTGGTCCCTCACGAGCGTGTTTCCGGGATCGTCCGCGCGCCGCAACTCGTAGCGCTCGAAGTCGAGGAGGTGCCAGTGATTGTGGTTGCCACGGACGTAGCGCATTTCCCCGATCGCAGGCACGGTTGTGGCGGTGCCGTCGCTCATCTCGACGATCTGGTCAGCGACCATCGTTTCGTCGCCCGGGCCGTTGCCGGTGATCTTGAGAACACCCGGACCGTCATTGGCGACCTCGGACGCGAACCCGAGGCGCCAGGTGCCGTCGCCGGCTGACTGGACGGTGACCGAGCTCGGCAGCTTCTGGTGCAGGTCTGGCAAGACCTCTGTCGCGGTCGGGTCGGCCGACTGAGCCGTCGAGGCCGAGCCGGCAAGGACCGCCAGCGCAGCAGCCACCGCAGCGAGATATGAGTGTCTATGAGTCAAGCGAGCCTCGATCGAGGGTCAGGCGATCGTCCATGTCGAGGGTATCTCTCACTGGGGTTCTGACAGAAGAAAACGGGGCGGCCGAAGCCGCCCCGTTTCCATTTCTGCGACCTGGTCCGCCGCTAACGGCGTGCCTTCTTGATCGTGATCGTCTTGATCTTGGTCGTGTCGTTGCCTGCCCGGTCGGTCGTGACAGCGCGGAGCTTCATCGTGACCTTGCCGGTCTTGGCCAAGCGGGCGTTGAGCGCCTTCTTGAACCTCTTCAGGCATGCCTTCGACTGCGGGCCACCCTGCTTGCGCTCGCAAGGACGAACCTTGATGTTGCGCTTGCTCTTGGCGAAGCCGACCGACCTGCGGCCGACGACGACGTTGTAGCCCTTGACCCGGGAGAACGTTGCGCTACCCGACGACTGCTGTGCCAGCAGTCGGAGGCCGAGCGCGCAGTCCTCGTTGCAGGAGAACGACACCTTGACACCGGCCACGAGCTGATCAGCCGTGAACGTGGTCTTGGGCACCGTCAGGTTGAGCTGCGGTGGGGTCTTGTCCTGCGCCGCCGGGTTTGCCGGTGGCGTCGGCGGCACCGGCGGCGGCTTCGACGTGTCGAATGCGCTGGCCACGTCCGCCGCGTCGACGTTCTCACAGTTGTGCACCGTGTCGAACTGGTCGACGATCGCCGTGTCGACACCCGCATCGCAGTCGATGTAGTCCGGGTAGCCGTCGCGGGCGTGGAACGTGTCGTCGCCCTGAGCCCCGCTCATGTAGTCGGCACCGGCGCCACCAGTGATGTCGTCGTTGCCGGCCGAGCCGAACAGCAGGTTGGCACCGCTCGTCCCGACGATCGTCGCCGGAACGTTGGTGGAACCGCCGTTCGAG
>JBEEGD010000242.1:0-34610 GCA_041166685.1 Acidimicrobiaceae bacterium
CCGCATGCCGACGAGCATGGGAAAGCCGATGGATGCCGCTCCTCCGGCCGAGAGGATCGACCAGCCGATCACTGTTTTGCCGATCGCCTGCTTTCGGTTCCAACGGTCGGCGAGGTAGCCGGCAGGAACGGTGATGAGTCCGTTGAACAGCAGGGCCAACGACAACAGGACGCCGATCGCGAGGTCGCCGACGTGGAAGTCGGCTTTCAACTGCGGAATCATGCCCCGGACGATGTTCTTGTCGACCTCGTCCATGAGCAGGACGAGACCGAGCACCCACATCGGCTCGGTGAGGAATCGCGGCAGTCGCGAACGTTGAACGAGCGCCGGCTCACCGGTCGGCTCCTGGTCCTCACCTCCCATGGGGGAGGGATTCTTCCCTATGGAGGACGGTTCCTCCCAGGCCGGACGTGCTGCCAGACTCGGGTGGTGGCCGTGCAAGCGCTCATCGCCCTGGTCGTGGCGGTGATCGCGGGCGTGATCGCGGCCGTGATCACGCGGCGGACGCGGGTCGACGCGCCTACGCAGCCGGACAGCTACCTCGTTCCGGCCCAACTCGATCGGGCGGACTTCGATCGGCCTCGAGCACCTTGGCTGGTCGCCGTGTTCTCGTCGTCGACGTGCTTGTCGTGTCAGGACGCGTGGGACAAGGCGCGCCACCTCGACAGCGCGGAGGTGGTGGTCCAAGAGATCGAGGCGACCGACCGCAAAGACCTGCACGAACGGTATGCAATCGACGCCGTGCCGATGATCGTCGTCGCCGACGAAGAGGGGGTCACCAGGGCGTCATTCATCGGTGTGCCCTCCGCGGCCGACCTGTGGGCCGCGCTCGCCGAGCTCCGAGACGCGAACTCGACGAAATAGGCATCGGTTTCCGATGCCTATTTCGTCGAGAACGAAATTAGTTCGGAGGTGTGCGGCTGATCGGGCGGGCGCGGGCCGGGGCCGGGGCGGGCGCCGCGGGCTCTGGTGTGTCGTTGCCACCGTTGCCGATGTACGGCGCGGGCTGACTGAATCGTGAGGTGTCGACGCCGCGCGTGATCACGGTGTCGGGAGGTGCGCCGGTGCTTCCGAGGTCGATGAGCCGTTGCACCTCCTCGCCGTCGATGGTTTCGTGTTCGAGCAGCGCACGAGCGACGAGGTCGAGCCCGTTCCGGTTGGCGGTGAGCGTGACCCGGCAGCGGTCCTCTTGGTCGCGGAGGATCTTCTCGACTTCCTCGTCGATCACGCGCGCGGTCTCGTCGGAGTAGTCGCGGGTGTGCATCAGGTCCTCGCCGAGGAACACCGCGCCCTGCGAGCCCCACGCCATCGGCCCGATCCGGGTCGACATGCCCCACTCGCGAACCATCTTGCGTGCGAGCTCGGTGGACGTCACGAGGTCGTTGTTGGCGCCGGTGGAGATGACGCCGAACACCAGCTCTTCCGCGATCCGGCCGCCCATCGCGACGACGAGGCGATCTTCGATGTAGTCCTGACGGTAGATGTGGCGCTCTTCCACCGGGAGCTGCTGTGTGACGCCAAGGGCCAAGCCGGTGGGCAGGATCGTGACCTTGTGCACGGGGTCGGCGTGCGGGAGCACGGCGGCGCACACGGCGTGGCCGGCCTCGTGGTAGGCGACCGACTCCTTCTCTTGGTCCGACAGTGCCATCGACTCGCGTCGCTGGCCCATCAGCACACGGTCGCGTGCCATCTCGAAATGGCGCATGTGGATCGCGTCGTCACCGGCGCGCACTGCGAACAGCGCCGCTTCGTTCACCAGGTTGGACAAGTCGGCGCCGGACATGCCGGGAGTGCCGCGTGCGACGACTTGCAGGTCGACGTCTTCGTGGATCCGCTTGTGCTTGCAGTGCACCAGCAGGATGGCGCGCCGCTCTTCGAGCTCGGGCAATGGCACGACGACCTGGCGGTCGAAGCGTCCAGGGCGCAGCAGCGCGGGGTCGAGGATGTCGGGTCGGTTGGTGGCCGCCATCATCACGATGCCTTCGGTGGCTTCGAAGCCGTCCATCTCCGAGAGCATCTGGTTGAGCGTCTGCTCGCGCTCATCGTGACCACCGCCGAGGCCGGCGCCTCGTTTGCGGCCGATGGAGTCGATCTCGTCGACGAAGATGATCGCCCGGCCGAGCTTGCGCGCCGTCTGGAACAGATCGCGCACTCGCGATGCGCCGACGCCGACAAACATCTCCATGAAGTCGGAACCGGACACGGAAAGGAACGGCACTCCGGCTTCACCGGCGACGGCTCGTGCGATCAGCGTCTTGCCGGTGCCCGGGGGACCGACGAGGAGCACGCCCTTCGGGATGCGAGCGCCGATCTCGCCGAACTTGTCAGGGAACTTGAGGAAGTCGACGACCTCGCGGATCTCTTGCTTCACGCCCTCGTAACCGGCGACGTCGACGAACGTCGTGCCGGGGCGCTCGGTGGTGTAGGTGCGGGCCCGCGAGCGACCGATGGACATGATGCCGCCCATCTGGCTCTGGGTTCGCCGCTGCATCCACACGAAGAAGCCGATGAGCAAGCCGATGGGAAGCAGGACTGGCAGCCACGCCGCCCAGAAACTGGTCTCCGGGGTCTTGAACTTCACGTCGACGTGGTGGTCGGACAGGATCTTGCGGTCGCTCTCGGAGGGCCCCGGAGGCGACGGCACGCCCGTGGTCGAGAACTTGCCTCCATCGGCGAACTCGCCGCTGATGTGGCCGTTGTTGTTGTTCCACTCGATGCTCTTGACGTTGTCGGCTTGCACCTGGCTCAAGAACTGCGAGTACTGCAAGTCTTTGCCTTCCGAGGTGCTGAAGAACGTCGGAAGCAGGAAGGCGGCGGCGGCGACGCCGAGCAACACCCAGATCGTCCACCGCGGCAAGCTCGACATGCCCATCCGGCCGCCCGGCCCGCGCGAATCGCGCGGCGGAGGAGGCGGAGGAGGAGGGGTCTGCGGACTCATTGGACCACATGCTAGGGGGCGTTGGGCGCTGAGCAGCCCCGCCATCCGCCACGGACCGCCCCGTAGTCACTACCGTCAACGGTTCATGAGCCGCCACTGCGCCCGGCCCGGATGCAACGCCTTGGCCCGAGCCACGCTGACCTTCGACTACGGCAACCGCGCTGCTTGGGTGGACCGCCTCGCCGAGGAAGCGCATCCGATGAATCACGATCTCTGTGAGCGCCATGCCAACGGGATGTCGGTGCCCCGCGGTTGGCGTCTCGAAGACCGGCGGATCGTCGAGCCTCTCTTCCGGGAACGCAACTACCTCGCGTCGTAGCGATCCGCACTAGGCGGCCCAGTTCCAGCCCGTTCACCTTCTAGCGTGAGCGGGATGGCCGCCGAGGTGGAGCAGCACCCGGTTCGGTGGGGGCTCGGCGACGCCGCTCTTGGCTTCGTACTCGCGTACGTCCTCACGATCGTGTTCGCGCCCGTCGTGTACAAGCTCACCGGGCAGTCACTCGACACGCCCAGCGACCAGCTGCCGCTCAGAACGATCGCACTCCAGCAAGTGCCGTTCTACGGCGGCATGCTCGCGGTGCCGCTCTTCGCGAGCCGGCGCAAGGGGAGCGGACCGGTCGCCGACTTCGGGCTGCGCATGCAATGGGCGGACGCGCCAAAGGGTCTTCTCATAGGCATCGTCGCCCAGTTCGCCGCGAACGCGCTGTACTTGCCGGTTCTCTGGTGGACGTCGATCAGCACCGACGACATCTCCAAGCCGGCCCGGCAACTGACCGACAAGGCTCACGGCGCGGGTGTCGTCCTGCTGATCCTCGTGGTTGTGGTCGCGGCCCCGATCGTGGAAGAGATCTTTTTCCGTGGGCTCGTACTGCGATCGATCGAGCGTCGGATGGGCACGCGCTGGGCGATCGTGACCTCCAGCGCGCTCTTCGGCGCGGCGCATTTCGAGGCCCTCCAGTTTCCCGCGTTGTTCCTGTTCGGGCTGGTCGCGGCCACCCTTGCGACGCGGACGAGCCGTCTCGGGCCGGGCATCTGGGCCCATGTTGCCTTCAACCTCGTCGCCGTCAGCGCACTGTTGCAGTAGGTCTCAAGTGAGGTGCGGGAACGCGCCGATGATCCCTACGTGCCCCTGTCGTGCCCATTGTGTCGAGGCCATCTCGTCTCGATTTCGCTGCGCCTAGAGGGCCACGAGATGGAGATGAGGTCCTGCTCGCGTTGCGATACACGGTTCTGGCAACAGGCCGGTGAAGACGTGGAACTGCCTGATGTGTTGGGCCGTGAACCGGCTCGTCAACCTGCGCTGAGGTAGTCCTGTGAGGCGGATCGGCATGCCCGGTCTGCCAGGATGGTCATCCGATGGAGACCCTTCACGAGCCGGTGGACGAGGCCCGCCTCGAGCCGGATTCGTCATCGCCTGAGCCCTACGGTCTCGACCTTTCGTGGTTCACCCGCGACCGCGTGATGCGGATCGTGGACATCGCGGTCGTCGTCCTGGTGACCGGCTTCGTGCTCGGCCAGCTCGGGCTGGGCAACATCCTGAGCAACACGACGCCTGCAGGCGGCGACATGGGTGCGCACGTCTGGGGTCCGGCGTTTCTCCGCGATCACCTGCTGCCGCACGGACAGCTGAGCGGGTGGACGCCGGATTGGTACGACGGCTTCCCCGCGTACCAGTTCTACATGGTCCTCCCCGCGCTCATGATCGTCATCCTGAACGCCGGACTGCACGGTTGGGCGGCGCTACTTCCGCTGGCCGTCGCAATGGGCGTAGTGGCCAAGGCTCGTCAGTACCCGGCTCGATCCACGCGGCGACGCGCACTCATCACAGCGGCCATCGTCGTCGCGGTGCTCCTCGTGGGCTTCCCCTACGGCGTGGCCTTCAAGATCGTCACGATCCTGGGTCTGCTGAGCCTGCCGGTCGCGGCCTATGCGCTCGGGCGACTGGCTGATCTGCCGTTCCCCACGCCGGCACTCTTCTCGGTGGCCTCGTTGGTCTTCCTCTTCAACCGTGAGCCGATCGCCAACGGCACCGGCAACATCATCGGCGGCAACATGACGTCGACGCTCGCCGGTGAGTTCAGCTTCTCGCTGAGCCTCACGTTCGGCGTGCTCTTCCTCGGCCTATTGATCGCGGGATTCCGAACCGGCCGCCATCGGTGGTTGGCCGCGGTCCTGCTGGCGCTCACAGCCCTTTGCCACGTCATCGTCGCCATCTTCGTCATCATCGCCGCGGCTGCCGCCTTGGTCGTATGGCCCGGTTGGGCCCGCGCCAAGTGGCTGGCCGCGGCGCTACCGGTGGGTGGACTGCTCAGCGCCTTCTGGACGTTCCCGTTCGTGGCCCGCAGCGAATACGTCAACGACATGGGCTGGGAGAAGCTCCCCGCCGGGTCGGGCTCCCACAGCTGGAACTACCTGCTCGGTCAACTCGTCACCGACAGCAGCTTCCGTGACGACATCATGCGCGACTACCTCGCGCCGAAGAGTCTGCAGTGGATCCTCGCGCTGGCGATCGTCGGTGTCGTCGTGTCGATCGTGCTTCGCGTTCGGGTGGGGATTTGGCTCGGCATCGTCACCGTCGTGATGGCGGTCGCGTTCGTGGTCGCCCCGGAATCGCGTCTGTGGAACGCCCGCCTCTTGCCCTTCTACTACTTGCTCTTGTGTCTGTTGGCCGCCGTCGGAATTGCCGAGCTCGGTCGAGCGATTGCGCTCTTGGCCGCCCGCGACCCCGATCGGCCGGTGCTCTCGATCAACATCGGCACGAGCGCGATTGCGCTCGTTGGCGTCGTGATCGTCGTGGGACTGCCGCTGAAGGCGTTGCCGGGCCAGACGAGTGATGCGGACGGATTCCACTGGAGTTTCCTGAGTACGGCGTCACCGGCAAACCCCGCGCCCGACTGGGCGCGCTGGAACTACACGGGCTACGAAAACAAGCCCGCGTATCCCGAGTACTACGACCTTGTCGTCACGATGCAGCACGTCGGCAGCCAGCAAGGGTGCGGCCGGGCGATGTGGGAGTACGACGACCCCCGACTCGAGCGGTACGGCACGCCGATGGCGCCGATGCTCCTGTCGCTGTTCACCGATGGTTGCATCGGTTCGATGGAAGGCTTGTACTTCGAGTCCTCGACTACGACCCCGTACCACTTCATCAATCAGGGCGAGCTGTCCGCGAGTTGCTCGTGCGCGCAGCGCAACCTCCCATACAGAGGCTTCGACATGTCACTCGGCGTGAAGCACCTGCAACTGCTCGGTGTGCGCTACTACATGGCCTCGACCAACAAGGCCGTGACCGCCGCAGCCGCGCAACCCGAACTGCGCGAGATCGCGTCGAGTGGGGCATGGCACATCTACGAGATCGCCGACAGTGCGCTCGTGGTGCCGTTGGCCAACGAGCCCGCGGTCGTCACCACCCACAACTCCGGGCTCGATTGGATCTACGGCACCAGCGATGCGCACACGGCGCCAAAGGACTCACAAGGAAAGAACATCCAGGCGAACGGACCCTCGATCTCGTGGTATCTGGATCCGACGCGGTGGAACGTGTTCCTCGCGGCCGACGGTCCGTCGAACTGGACGAGGGTGAAAGACGGCGAGACACCCCCGGCTCGACCGGTCGAACTCGCGACCGTCAGCGACATCAAATCCGGCACGAACACCATCGACTTCTCTGTCGATCGCGTTGGCACACCGGTCCTGGTCAAGACCTCGTACTTCCCGAACTGGAAGGTCGACGGCGCACTCGGCCCGTACCGCGTGACGCCGAACTTGATGGTGGTCATCCCGATCGCATCCCATGTGCACCTGCACTACGGCAACACCGGCGTCGAGTACTTCGCGTACTTCCTGACATTGCTCGGCATCGCGCTCGCGATCTTCCTTGCCCGCCGCCCGCCGGTACCAATGCCTGATCCCGTTCCGCTGAGAGGTGGCATGTTCAGCCGTCTCGTCGACCCTCGGCCCGATGAACCGGACGCCGGGTCGAGCGAGCGGTGGGACGACTCGGCCTGGCACGACGAGCCACCGGCCGACGAGGAGGAAACGTCGTTCGCCTGAGCGTCGTCGTCCCGGCGTACGAGGAGCAGGATCGGATCGCTTCTGCCATCGCCGAGGTGCGGACTGCGCTGGCTCACGTCGAAGGAGGAGTCGAGCTCATCGTCGTGGACGATGGATCGACGGACGGCACTGCGCAAACGGCGCGGACCGCAGGGGCCGACCGCGTTCTCGTGCATCCCTTCAACCGCGGCAAGGGTGCGGCCGTGCGGACGGGCGTGTTGGCCGCAACCGGCCGCACGATCGCGTTCACTGACGCCGACCTGTCGTACGCCCCAAGCCAACTGGAAGGTCTGCTCGAGATGGTGGAGTCGGGCGTCGACATGGTGGTCGGTAGCCGCAAGCACGACATGACCCGAACGCTCGTGAAGGCCGGCCGACTTCGGGAGATCGGCGGGCGAGTGATCAACTGGCTCACGCACGCCGTGCTGCTCGGCAACTACCGCGACACGCAATGCGGGCTGAAGGCGTTCCGGGCGGAGGCCGGCCGGCTCATCTTCCAGCGCTCCAAGATCGATGGCTTCGCCTTCGATGTCGAGCTCTTCGTGATCGCCGAGCGCAACGACCTCACGCTGGCGGAGGTACCTGTCACGGTTGTCAACACGACGCGGTCAACGGTGAGGGTCGTTCGCGATGCGCTGCGGCTGGTGCGGGACCTGTTCCGCATCCGTCGCTGGTCGCGAGCGGGCGTATACGAATAGGTTCGGGCGCGTCATGGGTGACTTCGATGCCGTGTTCAAGGCGTATGACATCCGGGGCACCGTGCCCGACCAGCTCGACGCGCCGATGTGCCGCAGCATCGGCGCCGCCTTCGCCCGCTTCGGCAAGGCGCCGCGCGTATTGATCGCGCGTGACATGCGACCGTCCGGCGTCGACCTGTCGGCCGCGTTTGCGGAAGGTGCGCGCAGCCAGGGCGTCGACGTCGTCGATCTCGGCCTCGCGTCGACCGATCTCATCTACTACGCCGCGGGCCGGCTCGATTCGCCGGGAGCGATGTTCACTGCGTCGCACAACCCCGCCCAATACAACGGCATCAAGCTCTGCTTGGCCGGGGCCAAGCCGGTGGGCGAAGACTCTGGCCTCGCGGAGATCAAGGCGATGGCGAAGGCCGGACTCGAGCCTGCCGACCAGGAAGGCAAGCTCACGCACGAAGACCTGCTGGCGGACTTCGCGGCCCACGTTCGCTCGTTCGTCGATGTCCACTCACTGCGACCGCTCAAGGTGATCGCCGACACTGCCAATGGCATGGGCGGCCTCGTGGTGCCCGTCGTGTTCGAGTCGTTGCCGTTCGATCTCGAGCTGATGTACGGCGAGCTCGATGGCACGTTTCCCAACCATCCCGCGGATCCGATCCAGCCGGAGAACCTTCGCGATCTGGTGACGCGCGTCACGCAAACGGGTGCAGACATCGGGCTGGCGTTTGACGGCGACGCCGATCGCGTGTTCCTCGTGGACGACAAGGGCGTGCCGGTGTCTGGATCAACGACGACGGCAATTGTTGCGAGTGCGGTGCTGACCAAGGAACCCGGCGCCACCATCCTCTACAACTGCATCTGCTCGAAAGCGGTACCGGAGATCATCCGCGAGAACGGCGGTATACCGATCCGCACGCGAGTCGGCCACAGCTTCATCAAGGCCGTGATGGCCGAAACGGGCGCCGCGTTCGGCGGCGAACACTCCGCGCATTACTACTTCCGCGACAACTACCGCGCCGACTCAGGCTCGATCGCGGCGCTGGTGGTGCTCGAGCAGTTGTGTCTGGCGGGCACTCCGCTGTCAGAACTGCGAAAGCCGTTCGAGCGCTACGCCCAGTCAGGAGAGATCAACACGCGTGTCGACGACCCTCAGGCCGTCATCGAGCGGGTGGCGGCGGCGTACAACGACGCGAACCAAGATCGACTCGATGGCTTGACCGTCGACCTCGGCGACTGGTGGTTCAACCTGCGCCCGTCCAACACCGAACCCCTGCTGCGCCTCAACCTCGAAGCGCGGACTGCCGAAGAGGTCGCCCGGCACGTGGCAGAAGTCCAAGCCCTCATGGGAGAGACCACTCAGCCCCGACCACCCGCCCCTTGAGGCCGGTGCCTGGCGGCACCGTCGTATTGTCTTCCAACATGGCCCTCGACCCGCAACTGCTCGACATCCTCGCGTGCCCGGAGGACAAGGGCCCGCTCCTGTACTTCGAGACCGAGGACGCGCTCTACAACCCTCGGCTCAAGCGCCGGTACGCCATCAAGGACGACATTCCCATCATGCTGATCGACGAGGCCGAGAGCGTCGACGACGCAGAGCACGAGCGACTGGTCGCCAAGGCCGACGCGGAGGGCATCAAGCCCACCTTCGACCCGTCCTCGTGAGCGCCCCGGAGGGCGTGCTCGACACAAAGGGGATGTGGGACGCGGCCGCGGCGTTTCCTGAGCAGGTCGAGGACGCCGCGTCGCAAGCACAATCACTGATCGGGCTGCCGTCACACGACGAGATCGAGAACGTCGTGGTGCTCGGGATGGGCGGCAGCGGGATCGCCGGCGATCTGATGACGGCGCTGGCCGGTCCGTTCATGCCTGTTCCGATCGTCGTGACGAAGGGCTATGAGCCCCCCAGTTTTGTAGGGCCGTCCACGTTGTGCTTTGCGCTGTCGTTTTCCGGCGACACGGAGGAGACCATCGAAGCGGCACAGACTGCTGCGCTCTCGGGTGCGCGAATGGTGGTGATCGCCAAGGGCGGTCAGTTGGCTCGACTCGCACGATCGTGGGACGCCACGTTGATCGGGTTGCCTGACGGCATCCCGTATCCGCGCGCCGCACTCGGAGCCATGAGCATCCCGACGATGCTCGTGCTCGAGCAGACCGGGCTCTTCCCGGGAGCAAGTGGTTGGATCAATCTCGCGGTTCAACAGCTGAAAGTGCGCCGCGACGAACTACTGAACGACAACAACCCGGCGCGTGACATGGCGCGGCGTCTTGGACGGACGATGCCGATCATCTATGGCGGCGGGGGACTCGGCGCGACCGCGGCGCTGCGGTGGAAGAACGAGATGAACGAGAACCCAAAAGTGCCGGCGTTCATCCACACCGTGCCTGAACTGATGCACAACGAGATCTGCGGGTGGGGCCAGCACGGCGACATCACCCGGCAGGTGTTCTCGCTGGTCCTGCTCCGGCACGATCACGAGCATCCGCAGATCATGCGCCGCTTCGATCTCGTTCGACAGTGGACCGAGGAGGTCGTCGCTGGCGTGGAGGAGCTTCATGCCGAAGGGGACGGCCCGCTGGCCCAGGCGTTCGACCTCATGTTCTTCGGGACCATGACCAGCCTCTGGATGGCGGCGGCCGAAGGGGTCGACCCCGGGCCGATCACCGTGCTCGAAGACATCAAGGCCGCAATGGCGCAGTAAGGTTCGTGGCGCTTGCGCTGTCATGAGCGGACCAGCGGGTCCCAGCCAAGCCTCCAGTTCCGAGTTCATCGCGTTCCTACGGAGGTAGCCGCTCATGGCTGATGACTTCAAAGTTGCTGACCTGTCCCTTGCCGCGTTCGGTCGCAAGGAGATCGAGCTCGCCGAGCACGAGATGCCGGGTCTGATGGCGTTGCGGGCCGAGTTCACCGACGCGCAACCGCTCGCCGGTGCACGCATCACGGGCTCGCTGCACATGACCATCCAGACAGCCGTTCTGATCGAGACACTGACCGCGCTGGGCGCCGAGGTTCGGTGGTGCAGCTGCAACATCTTCTCGACGCAGGACCACGCGGCCGCGGCCATCGCGGAATCGGGGGTGCCCGTCTACGCCTGGAAGGGCGAGACGCTCGAGGAGTACTGGTGGTGCACCGAGAAGGTCCTGCGCTGGCCCGACGGGGGAGGACCGAACCTCATCCTCGACGACGGCGGCGATGCCACCCTGCTCGTGCACAAGGGCACCGAATACGAGGCCGCCGGGGCCGTACCCGACCCCACCGACGACGACAGCGACGAGTGGACTGTCGTGCTGGGTCTACTGAAGCGAACCCTCGCGGAAGAGCCGAAGCTCTGGACCGCGATCGGGGAAGGCATCAAGGGTGTGTCCGAAGAGACGACCACCGGAGTGCACCGGCTCTACCAGATGATGGAGGCGGGCACGCTGCTGTTCCCGGCGATCAACGTGAACGACTCGGTCACGAAGTCGAAGTTCGACAACCTGTACGGCATCCGTCACTCGCTGATCGACGGCATCAACCGCGCGACGGACGTGATGATCGGCGGCAAGGTCGCAGTGGTCTGTGGCTACGGCGATGTCGGCAAGGGTTGTGCCGAGTCACTCCGAGGCCAAGGCGCGCGCGTGATCGTCACTGAGGTCGATCCGATCTGCGCGTTGCAGGCAGCGATGGAGGGTTTCGAGGTCACCACGCTCGAGCGCGTGCTCGACAAGGCCGACATCTTCATCACGGCCACCGGCAACAAGGACATCATCTCGGCTCAGCACATGGGCAAGATGAAGCACGGCGCGATCGTCGGCAACATCGGCCACTTCGACAATGAGATCGACATGGCCGGTCTCGCCCGCATGAGCGACGTGCAGCGCGTCACGATCAAGCCGCAAGTCGACGAGTTCGTGTTTCCCGACGGGCATTCGATCATCGTGTTGGCCGAGGGTCGCCTCCTGAACCTCGGGTGTGCCACCGGACATCCGAGTTTCGTGATGTCGTGCAGCTTCAGCAACCAAGTGCTCGCGCAGCTGGACCTCCACGCGTCGTCTGAGTTCCTCGACAAGAAGGTGTACACGCTGCCCAAGCACCTCGACGAGAAGGTCGCTCGCCTTCATCTCGACGCGCTGGGTGTGAAGCTCACCGAACTCTCGAAGGACCAAGCCGAGTACATCGGCGTCCCCGTCGACGGCCCCTACAAGCCCGACCACTACCGCTACTAGCCCATTCTGGCGTCCCGTCGTCCGGTATCCCGGATCCCGGGACGCCAGATGCCGTGTTACTCGGCGCCGATGACGGTTTCGGGTTCGGGGTGCTCCAGTGAGAGACGTTCGAGCCAGAAGTGCACGTTGGGTCCGATCGTGAAGGCGAACAGGAGCGTGCCGGCACCTAGGCCGCCGCCGAGCGCGAACCCAACGGCGAGCACCGCGACCTCGAGGATCGTGCGGACCACGCGTACGGAGTAGCCGCGGGCGGCCAGCGCGGTCATGAGACCGTCGCGGGGGCCTGGCCCCATGCCAACGCCGATGTAGAAGCCGGAGCCGGGTCCGAAGAGGAACGTGCCGACGAGGAGAAAGGCGATCCGAACTCCGATCGGCGGGTGATCCGGTAGTACCGCGAGGAGGACATCGATCGTGAGACCGATCAGCACGACGTTGAACAGTGTGCCGATGCCGTAACGCTCCTTCAGCGGCAACCACAAGAGAAGAACGACGAAACCGACGATGATCGCAACGGTGCCGATGCCCAAGCTCGTGTGCTTGGCGATGCCTTGGTGCAGTACGTCCCACGGCGCAAGCCCGAGGTCGGCGTCGATCATCAACGAAACGCCGGAGCCGCAGAGCAACAGCCCGAAGACCAGACGAGGTAGTCGGCGGGCCATGGCGGCCCGAGGTTATCGACGCGTCGCGGCTACCAAGCAGCCGAATTGAACCCCGATCCGACCTTCACCGGTGCGCTACCCGACCACTTCCACAGGTCATGATTGGTGTCGACCCACAACAGGAATCGGCCCGAATCATCCGCGTCGAGCGACGTCGGTGTTGCTGCAGGCTTCACCAGCTGTACCACCTTGCCGTTCGCCGGGTTGTACGACGAGATCCGATCGCCGTCGAAGAACGCGATCGTGCCGAATCGTCCGCGAGGGGTGGGAGCGGAACCCGTTATCTCCGGCGGCAGCCGCGTCGAAGAGATGATCGACGGAGGTGTGGTTGGGCTCATGTCACCGGTCAGGAGGTTGATCGTGACGAACTCACAGCGTTCGGTCTGCGCAACCGCTTGCGTGGGTTCCTTCGGACCGGCCGCATCGAGCGGGATCACGGTGGCCTTGGTGAACGTCTGCTCGCCGCTGGCGTCCCCTTCGAACAACACCAACACGAGCGGCTGGTCGGTCGACGGAACCGCGATCTGCTTCGAGAACGGCTGGAGCTCGGTCGAACCACCCATGACGAAGTCCTGAACCAACGACGTCGTCGAACCGAACGGCCGTAGCTGCACGCCGACTTGAGCCTCGAACGCGACGCTCTGACCCGACAGCGTCAATTGTGATGGAAGTGCGTCGTGTGGCTTCGGCGCATCGACCTTGATGTCGTCGGCAGTTGCACCGAGCACGACCCACCCCCGCGGGGGCTGCTGTGCGACCTGCACCAGCGTCCGTGCGCTCCCGCGGTCGTTCGGAAAGATCTCGACGTCCGCACGAGAGCTGTCGGCGTTGAGGATCACGCCCACGCGGGCGTGAGTCATGCCGAGATAGTCGACCGCGAAGCTCTTCGCGGCCGCCTCCGGAGTGTCGAACGAGCGGTTCATCGAGTCGAACGGCCAGATCGCGGTGTTCGGGTTCGCAGGAATCACGCTCGCGGGCGTCGTGTTGGCCGTCGTCGTCGTCGACGACGGCGCGGTCGTGGTCGAAGCCGCAATCCCCACCTTCACCGTGTTGCCGTTGTCACGACGAAGCAGCGCGACGGCGCCGATGACGAGTGCCAGCGCCGCGGCGACACCGAGTACGGCCAGGCCTGTGCGGCGCGTCACGCCGAGCCGCCGGTTGATGCGATCGAGGGCATCGTTTTCATCCTTTGGTTCGACCGCGTTGGCGCGGGCGGCCATGGCCTCGGCGAGACGAGACTCGATGTCGTTCATCGCCGACTCTCCAACTCTCGGGCCAAGGCATCGAGGCCCCGGCGGGTGTGGGTCTTCACGGTGCCGGCGCCGATCCCCAGGGTCTCCGCGATCGCCGACTCCGGCAGGTCCAGGTAGAAGCGCAGCACCAACACGTCGCGCTGCCGATCGGGCAGCGTTCGCAAGGCGTCGAGCACCGCGCGCTGATCGTCGGCGATGAGCGCAGTGGTTTCGGCAGAGACGGCGTCACCGCGGCCGACCACCCGTAATCGGTTGCGCACTTGTCGCTTTCGGAGATGCGAACGAGCTCCATTGAGGACGGCGCTTCGGAGGTAGGCCGGCAGCTTCGTTTCCTCGCGCAGGCGATCGGCCGAACGAAAGACGGCCACAAAGGCGTCCTGGACGACCTCTTCGCAGGTGGCCGGGTCGTCGACCAAGAGCGATGCCAGCTTCACCAACGACCGGTAGTGCTCGCGGTGCATCTCGGCGAGCGTTGCGGTCGGCCCCACCTCGGACCTCACGGCCGTCATCATCACCCCTACAGACGCCTCAAGGTGGGGATCGGAGGACACTGTCATAGGGCCGGCGTACAAATTTGTGCATGTTGCTCCCGCGGACGTGCCCGTTGTGCCACCAAGCGGGCCCGTCTCCGTGTGGTCCGTGCGCGCTTCTACTCGAGCGCGCTCCCGCGTTGCCCGCGCCGCCCGGCGTCGACCGCTGCATCGCGGTGCTGGCCTACGAGGACGCCGGACGCGAGCTCGTCGCGCGGTTGAAATACCGCAACGCTCGCAGCACCATTCGCTGGCTCGGCGCCGCCATGGCCGCGCTCGTCGAGGTCTCCGACGTCGACCTGGTCACCTGGGTGCCAACAACGGTGGATCGGCGGCGTGCGCGCGGGTTCGATCAGGCGGAGCTGTTGGCCCGAGCCGTCGCACGTCGGATCGGGCAGTCCTGCGGGCCGCTGCTGGTTCGCCGCCGTGGTCCTCCGCAGACCGGGCGAACGCTCGCGGAACGGAGTGTCGGACCGGCGCTCGTCGCACGACCGCGATGCCACAGCGTCAGACGCGTGCTGCTGGTGGACGACGTGATCACCACCGGCACGACGATCAGCAGTGCGGCCCACGCATTGCGAGCCGGTGGCGTTGGCTACGTCTCCGTTGTCGCGGCCGCGCGAACTCCCCTAAAGCGGAAGTCGGCGGCATCCGACACCTTGGAGTGATGAGGCGCAGTTCGATCGACCAGCACGATCTCCACCTTGTCGAAGACTTGCGCGAGTTGTTGGTGATCGACGCGCCCGTCGTGCGCTCCAACGTCGTTCAGGCCGCCTGCGCGCGGCTGGCGGATGGCGACCACCCCACCGCGCTCGATCTCGCGAGCACGCTCGTCGCCCACTTCGCGTAACCTCAGGGGGAGCGACCCAACCCAAACCCCAATCGAAGGGGGCGCGTGTGGAGATCACCGTCAGCAGCCGCCACACCGAGGTCTCCGAACTGCTTCGTGAGAGCACGGTCGAAAAGATCGGCCGACTCGGACGGTTCCTCGAGGGGATGGACCACGCTGAGGTGCACTTCTCCGAAGAGCACGCCCGGCGCAGCGGCGCCGACAAAGAGGTGTGCGAGGTCACCCTCGAAGGTCACGGACATCACGTGCGCTGCAAGGTCTCCGCACCCGACGGCTTTGCCGCCGTCGACCTGGCCGTCGAGAAGCTCGAGCATCAGCTCCACAAGCTCAAGACGAAGCTCCTCAAGCGCAGCCACACCAACGGCCGGCGGGCCAACGGCAACGGCTCCGCCCCGGTCACGACCCTGGCGGAGGACGATCCGGCACCCCGACCACGGATAGTGAAGACCAAGGCCTTTCAGATCAAGCCGATGACCCCCGAAGAGGCCATTCTCCAGATGGACCTGATGGGCCACGATTTTTTCTTCTTCACAAATGCCGATACCGAGCGGGCTGCGGTGGTCTACAAGCGAGATGATGGGGACGTAGGCCTCATCGACCAGGCATAACTGCCGACTGACTAGTCTGACTGGTCAGTTCGCAAGGAGCGGTTTCATGCCCGACGACGTCCCCGACGTGATGTCCGACGCAATACGCGTCCTCATCTGCGACGACCACGCCCTGTTTCGCCGTGGATTGATCATGGTTTTGGAGTCCGAAGAGGGCATTGACGTAGTCGCAGAGGCGGAGGACGGCGAAGAGGCCATCACCAAGGCCGAAGAGACCGCTCCCGACGTAGTCCTCATGGACGTGCGCATGCCCCGAATGTCGGGCATCGAGGCCACCCGGGCCATTGCCAACGCCGTCCCCACCGCCAAGATCCTGATGCTCACCGTGAGCGACGAGGAAGAAGACCTGTACGAGGCGGTAAAGGCTGGTGCCACGGGTTACCTCCTCAAGGAGATCTCCATCGAAGAGGTGGCGAACGCCATCCGCGCCGTCGTGACGGGTCAGAGTCTGATCTCGCCGTCGATGGCGTCGAAGCTGCTCTCCGAGTTCAACAACCTGGCCAAGCAGGCCCAGCAGAAGGTCCTCGTACCAAAGCTCACCGATCGCGAGCTCCAAGTGCTCAAACTGGTCGCCCAGGGCATGAGCAACCGCGAGGTGGCCGAAGAGTTGTTCATCTCCGAGAACACGGTGAAAAACCACGTGCGCAACATTCTCGAGAAGCTCCACCTGCATTCACGGATGGAAGCGGTCGTCTACGCCGTCCGCGAAAAGCTTCTCGACATCCACTGATACCGCGTTGAATGACTGGCCAGGGCGGCGTGACCCGGCAAAACCGGTCCCGGTAGTCTGGATCGCCTCATGGGTGTCTTCGACCGCGTACTTCGATCGGGTGAGGGAAAGAAGGTCAGGGCTCTGGCGAGCCTGGTACCGGACATCAACGCGCTCGAGCCCGAGATGGAACGGCTGTCCGACGATGGCCTGCGGGCCAAGACCGTCGAATTTCGTCAGCGCCTCGACCGCGGCGAAGACCTCGACGACCTGCTGATCGAGGCCTTCGCGGTCACCCGAGAGGGCGCGAAGCGCACGATCGGCCAGCGCCATTTTGATGTGCAGCTCATGGGAGGCGCCGCTCTGCACTTCGGCGGGGTCGCGGAGATGAAGACCGGAGAGGGCAAGACCCTCGTGTCGACGCTGCCGGCGTATCTCAACGGTGTGGCCGGCCGCGGCATGCACATCATCACCGTGAACGACTACCTGGCTTCCCGCGATGCCGACTGGATGGGCCAGATCCACCGCCGGCTGGGGCTCACCATCGGCCTGATCATTCCGGGCGACTACGACAGCGACTACAAGCGAGCGCAGTACGCCTGCGACATCACCTACGGCACGAACAACGAGTTCGGCTTCGACTACCTGCGAGACAACATGGCGTTGTCGCTCGATCAGAAGACACAGCGCGGGCACGTCTTCGCGATCGTCGACGAGGTCGACTCGATTCTCATCGACGAAGCGCGTACGCCGCTCATCATCAGCGGCCGGGTCTCTGACGCGGCGAAGCTCTATTACAAGTTCGCATCCGTCGTTCGCGGGTTGCATCGCGACGAGGACTACGAAGTCGACGAAGAGAAACGGATCGTCGCTCCGCTCGAGCCCGGTATCGAGAAGGTCGAGGCCGCGCTCGGTGTCGAGAACCTCTACGACGGCGTGGCCCAAAACCTCGTGCACCAACTGTCGGCCGCCCTGAAGGCCAAAGAGCTCTACAAGCGGGACAAGGACTACATCATCCAGCACGGCGAGGTGAAGATCGTCGACGAGTTCACCGGCCGCGTCCTCGAAGGCCGGCGGTGGTCGGAAGGGCTGCATCAGGCGGTCGAGGCCAAAGAAGGCGTGCAGATCAAGGAGGAGAATCAGACCCTCGCGACGATCACGCTCCAGAACTACTTCCGCATGTACGAAAAGCTCTCGGGCATGACCGGCACGGCGCAGACCGAAGCGTCCGAGCTGGCCAACACGTACGACCTCCAGGTCGTGCCGATCCCTACGAACCAGCCGGTTGTCCGTGAGGACTTCGCCGATCTCATCTACCGCACTGAAGACGCCAAGTATTCGTCGGTCGTCGACGATCTCGTCGAGCACTACGAGACGGGCCAGCCGGTTCTCGTCGGCACGATCTCGGTCGAGAAGTCCGAGAAGCTCAGCCGCCTCCTCGAAAAGCGCGGCATCAAGCACGAAGTACTGAACGCGAAGCAGCACACGCGTGAAGCGCAGATCGTGGCGCAAGCGGGCCGGCTGCACTCGATCACCGTGGCGACGAACATGGCCGGCCGAGGCGTCGACATCATCCTCGGCGGCAATCCGGAGGGTCTGGCTCGTCGCGATGTGATCGCGGAAGGGCTCGAGCCCGACAGCGAAGAGGGCGCGGCTCGCTACGAGAGTCTGCTGCCGAAGTACGAGGCAGAGACCAAGGCTGAGGGCGACAAGATCCGTGAGCTCGGAGGCCTGTACGTGCTCGGCACCGAGCGTCATGAGAGCCGCCGCATCGACAACCAGCTGCGTGGCCGTTCGGGTCGCCAAGGTGATCCGGGTTCGAGCCGCTTCTACCTCTCGCTCGAAGACGAGCTCATGCGCATCTTCGCCACTGGCGCCATGAACTGGGTGATGACCAAGGCGATGGACGACGACATGCCCATCGAGGCGCGCATGGTCACCAAGGCCATCGAGCGGGCGCAGAACACCGTCGAGCAGCGCAACGCGGAGATCCGCAAGAACGTTCTCAAGTACGACGAAGTGATGAACGAGCAGCGCAAGGTCATCTACCGGCGCCGCGATCAGATCCTCGAAGGTGCCGACCTGCGTGAGGAGGCGATTCAGTACCTGGCCGACGCCGTCGAATCGTTGATCTCCGCCTACTGCGTCTCGGACTACGCCGAAGAGTGGGATCTCGCGGGGCTCGTCGCCGAGGTCGCGACCTACTGGCCGACGAACATGACGGCCGACCACATGGCGATCGAGTGCAAGACCACTGACGAGCTCTACGAGCAGCTCATGGGTGAAGCCCAGGGCTACTACGAGCACCGAGAGGAAGAGATCGGCTCAGAGCTCATGCGCCAGGTCGAGCGCCAGATCATGTTGCAGATCATCGACACCAAGTGGCGTGAGCACCTTTACGAGATGGACTACCTGCAAGAGGGCATCCATCTGCGGGCGATGGGCCAGAAGGATCCGCTCGTCGAATGGCAGCGCGAGGGATTCGACATGTTCGGGCAGATGATGCACGGCATCGCCCAGGACTTCGTGAAGTATGTGATGCACGCGCAGGTCACGGTCGCGCAGGAGCACAGTGTTTCCGCGCCGCAAGTGTCGAACGTGAGCTACTCCGCACCGGAGGACCCGTCGACCGCGGGCTCGACGCTCGGCGCCGCAGCCGCGCTCCAGGCGGCGGCGGAGGAGGGTGCTCCCGCGGCACCTCCGGCGGTCGAGGAGGAAGTGGTGAACGTACCGGTCGTGAAGACCGAGTGGGACAAGACACCCCGCAATGCGCCGTGCCCGTGTGGCAGCGGCAAAAAGTTCAAGATGTGCCACGGGCGCTGAAGTGTGCGCGACTTCAGCGACGACATAGCTGAACTGCGGCGACGACTCGACGAGGCGGCGCAGTACCTGGGCATCGAGGACCTTCGCCATCGGCGACCGCAGCTCGAGACGGAAGCGTCGCGTCCTGATCTCTGGGACGACCAGGAGCTCGCCAAGAAGATCACGGGCGAGCTTTCGTCCGCCATCGCCGACATCGAGCTGCACGAAGGATTGGTGCGGCAACTCGACGACGCCGAGACGCTCGGCGAGATGGCGCGCGAGGAAGGCGACGAGAGCCAAGTCCCCGAAGTCGAAGCCACGCTGGCCGCGGTTGCGGCGAAACTCGACGAGCTCGAACTGCGCTCGTTGTTCTCCGGTGAGCACGACGAAGTCGACGCGCTCTGCACGCTGTCGTCGGGGGAGGGGGGCGCCGACGCGCAGGACTGGACCGAGATGCTCTACCGCATGTACGTGCGCTGGGCGCAGCGTCACGGCTTCGTCGTCGAGGAGGAGGATTCCACGCCCGGGAGCGAAGCCGGGCTGTCATCCGTCGAGTTCGTCGTCAAGGGCCGCTACGCGTATGGATGGTTGAAGGCGGAACGCGGCGTGCATCGGCTGGTGCGCATGAGCCCGTTCAACGCTCAGGGGAAACGCCAAACCGCGTTCGCGGCTTTGTCGGTGGTTCCCCTGCTGCACGAGGGCGACATCAACATCGACATCGACGAGGCCGATGTCGAGATGCAGGTCTTCCGCTCATCGGGCGCCGGAGGCCAGCACGTGAACAAGACCAGCTCAGCGGTCCGGTTGATCCACAAGCCGACCGGTATCGCGGTGTCGTGTCAGGTCGAGCGCAGCCAGCTTCAGAACCGGGCGAAGGCGATGACGATGCTCAAGGCCCGCCTGGCGGACCTCGAGCGCCAGAAACGCGAGGAGGAATTGGTCGCGATCCAGGGCGAGCAGCAACGCGTTGGCTTCGGCAGCCAGATTCGCAGCTACGTGCTCCAGCCGTACCAGCTGGTGAAGGACTTGCGCACTGACCACGAGACGGGCAACTTCGAAGGCGTGCTCGACGGTGATCTCGACCCGTTCATCGAGGCCTACCTGCGCTGGCAGCGCGCCGCGGGAAGCACGACCAACTAGTGACCCTGACCGAATTCCCACTCAGACGTACACAGTTCTGTGTATGTCTGAGTGGGATTTGCCGATGAAGCTCGGAGTGATCGCCGACCCGCACCTGTCGGTCCTGCGCGACGCGGCGGACGGATGGCACAACCCGTACCGGCTCCTGGATGCCCACGAACGGTTGGACGTGGCGCTGGCCGACCCGCTGCTCGCCGATGTCGACGTCTTCGTGCTGCTCGGAGACCTTGCCCATTTCGGTGATCGCGAGTCGCTCCGGCGGTGCGTCGACGGTGTGGCCAAGGCCCGACACGATCGCCCGGCCATCCTGCTCAGCGGCAATCACGACGTGATCGAGGCACGCGTGCGCCTCGAGCAGGAGATCGCCGAACTCGGCGATCCGGATCTGGTCTCGCCACTTGCGTGGCCGGAGACCTCACGAGCCACAGAGGTGTTCCGCGAGCAAGGCTTCGGGCTGCAGGTGCATGAGGTGATGGCGTTGTCCGACCGCAGAGTCGAGCCATTCGACGTCAGCGCTCACACCATGAACGCCGACGGGCCTGAAGGTCACGTCGTTCTCACCCACTTCCCGGTCCTGTCGTTCGAGCAGCGCGCCCGCGACGCACAGCTGCTGTACTCGGCCCACCTCTCGCAACTGGCCCCATCGGTCGGTCCGCTGCCTGGCGACGGTCCCGTGGTGGTGCTCAGCGGCCATCTCCACCTGCGGGGCGTGACGCACGAGGATGACGTCCTGCAACTGGCCTTCGCCGCGCTGGTCGAGCCGCCGTACGAGCTGGCGCGGGTCGAGCTGGAGCCGCGCCACGAGGCCGGCGAGGAGGGCTTGGACGTTGCCTATCAGTGCGTTTCCGCTCGACCGCCTGATGCGGAGAAACTGCCGATTCTGGATCCGGCGGCCGGCCGTTGGCGCTGGCAGGCCGGTCGGGGGTGGCACCAGCCGCCGCAGGCCCACTGGTAACCTCTCCGCTCGAAGCGTGTGGATGCGGAGCGTCCCGCTTCGCGCCTCGCGACGTCTAGTCCGAGTCCCTGGATAGCAGCCTCGTCATGATCAAACTCGAGAACGTCACCAAGGTCTACAAGGGCGATGTCGTCGCGCTCCGTGACGCCAGCGCGGACATCCAGAAGGGTGAGTTCGTCTTCCTGGTCGGTCCGTCAGGGTCCGGCAAGTCGACGATGCTGCGCCTGCTGAACAAGGAGGAAGATCCCGAGCGCGGCCGCATCTTCGTCGCCGGCAAGGACATCGGTCAGCTCAGCCACTGGAAGGTGCCCTACCTGCGCCGCAACATCGGCTCGGTCTTTCAGGACTTCAAGCTCCTCTTGAACAAGAACGTGTACGAGAACGTGGCATTCGCCCTCGAGGTGATCGGGCGGCCCAAGCATGTGATCAAGACGCAGGTCCCGGCCATCCTCGAGCTCGTCGGCCTGGCCAAGAAGATGGACAACCTGCCCCACGAGCTCTCCGGTGGTGAGCAGCAGCGGGTGTCGATCGCTCGAGCCTTCGTGAACCGGCCGCTCATCCTGCTGGCCGATGAGCCAACCGGGAACCTCGATCCGACAACGTCGGTGGGCATCATGCGCCTCCTCGACCGGATCAACCGAACAGGAACCACCGTCGTGATGGCCACGCACGATCGGAGCATCGTCGACACGATGCGCCGCCGGGTCATCGAGCTCGACCGCGGAGTGATCGTGCGCGACCAGTCCCGCGGCGTCTACGAGTAAGGAAACATGGCACTCAAACTCGATTACGTCGTACGTGAGACGGGCACCAACCTCCGCCGCAACCTCACGCTCAGCTTCGCAACGATGATCACGATCGCGATCGCGCTCACGCTCGTCGGAGCGGCGCTGCTCATGAAGCAGGGTGTCGCGAAGTCGAACGTCCGCTTCCACGGTGACATCCAGACGATCGTGTACATGAAAGCGAACGCGTCACAGGACCAAGTCGACGCCGTCGGCCGGTCCCTCGACCAGAACCCACACGTCCAGTTGACCAGTTACCTCGACCACGACGCGGCTTACAAGGAGTTTCGCGAGCTGTTCTTCGACCAGCCGGCCATCGCCAACAGTCTCACGCCGCCTGACACGCCGACGAGCTACAAGGTGAAGCTGAAAGACGCGAACTTCGAAGTGGTGCAGGCGCTGCACGATCAGTTCGTCAAGCTCCCCGGCGTCTACGAGGTCGTCGCGCCGAGCGACGCGGTGAAGCGACAGGAAGACAGCTTCTCCAAGTTCAGCAACTTCGCATTGGTCGTGGCTGTCGTCGTTGGGGGCACCTCGCTGGTGCTCATCGTCAACTCGATCCGCATCGCCATGTTCGCCCGCCGTCGGGAGATCGAGGTGATGAAACTCGTGGGCGCCACGAACTGGTTCATCCGCATCCCGTTCATGGCCGAAGGCTTGGTGCAGGGCATTCTCGGCAGCGCGGTCGGGATCGGCACCGTGGCCGCCCTGCGATCGTGGATGCTGCCCACATTGGTGTCAGGTGGGGGCATTTGGACCGGTTTTCACATTGACGTGGCCGACCTTCGGGGCACGTCGTACGTGCTGATCGGCGCTGGCGCGCTGGTCGGCATCTTCGGATCAGCGGTCGCCGCTACCCGGTTCCTCGACGTGTAGTGCCGAATCCCTAAGAATCGCTTCCGGTTCGACCGATATTTCAGCGAGAAGACCGGAGGAGGCTGGGCGCGATGCCTTCAGCTGTGGTGTGTGATGACGATCTCATGAGCCGCCAAGTCGTGCGCGGTCTGTTGATCGACGCCGGGTTCGAGGTCATCGGCGAGGTGGACATGGCCGTCGCCGCCCTCGACCTCGTCAGCGTTACCAGGCCGGACCTCCTTGTGCTCGACGTGAACATGCCGGGCCTCTCGGGCCTCGACATCATCCGCGACGTCAACGAGCGCACCCCCGCAACGCGGATCATCGTGATCTCGGCCTACGACGTCGACCACCTCGACGAGCTCGAGCTCGGTGTGGCGGCAGTGTTGCCGAAGACTGATCTCGTCCGCTTCGACGAGGTGGTGGCCGCCGTCATGGCCGAGTCGGGGACCACCCCGGCCAGCTGATCGAGGCGTGGTTCGGGCCATGATGGCCCGATGGAGTACAGCGAGATCACCTATGAGGTCGACAGTCGCGTTCTGACGATCACGCTCGACCGTCCCGACCGTCTCAACGCATTCACGTACCGGATGCACGAAGAGCTGCTCGACGCCTTCGATCGCGTCGATGCCGACGATGACGTGCGGGTGGTGGTCGTCACCGGTCGGGGCCGCGGTTTCTGTGCTGGCGTCGATCTCGGCGAAGGCGGCGGGACCTTCGACAGTCAGACACCCCGGCCGGTGAACACCGGGACGAGGGTGGCCTGGTCGCGCTGCGCATCTTCCAGTGCACGAAGCCCGTGATCGCGGCCGTCAACGGTCCGGCGGTCGGAGTCGGCGTGACGATGACGTTGCCCATGGATATTCGCCTCGCCTCAGAGAGCGCCCGCTTCGGTTTCGTGTTCGCCCGGCGCGGCATCGTCCCTGAGGCGGCGTCGTCCTGGTTCCTGCCGCGCGTCGTTGGGATCAACAGGGCAACCGAATGGACGTTCACCGGTCGCGTCTTCCCCGCCGAAGAAGCGTTGGCTGGCGGTCTCGTGCGTTCAGTACACGCCGCAGACGAGTTGCTTCCCGCGGCGTATGGCATCGCCCGCGAGATCGTCGACAACACATCAGCCGTCTCGGTCGCGCTGACGCGTCAGATGCTGTGGCGCATGCTGGGCGAGCCGCATCCGATGTCGGCGCACCGCGTCGACTCTCGGGCGATCAACTACATGGGCGCGTCACCCGACGCCCGCGAAGGCGTGGTGTCGTTCCTCCAGAAGCGCCCCGCCGAGTTCACGATGCGCCCGAGCGCCGACATGCCCGACTTCTATCCCTGGTGGAACGAACCCGAGTTCTAACCCTCGGTTCTGGCGTCACTCGCCCCGGCATTCACCGGGCGGATGACGCCAGAATGGAATGGATCCATGCCCGCTGACGACATGCCTGCCGCGGAGGTCGACGTCAGTGCTGCCGTGGTGCGCCGCTTGTTGGAGCAACAGCTTCCCGACCTCGCCGAGCTCGAGCTCGTCGAGCTTGCGTATGGATGGGACAACGCCATCTTCCGGCTCGGCGACGAGCTCACCGTTCGACTTCCTCGGCGAGCGCTGGCGGCGGACCTGGTCGAGCACGAGCAACGATGGCTGCCCGAGCTGGCCAAGAGGTTGCCGCTGCCGATCCCGTCACCGGTGCGAATCGGTCGTCCCACCGATCGTTATCCGTGGTCGTGGAGCGTGTGCCCGTGGTTCCCGGGAGTCGTCGCGACGCGAGCGGCCCCCGACGATCCGTTCGAGGCCGCCGAGACGCTCGGAGCCTTTCTCGCAGCGCTGCACCACGAGGCGCCGATCGACGCGCCCGCGAACCCCTACCGAGGCGTGCCGTTGCAGGAACGGGACGATGTCGTCCGCCAGCGAGCCAAGCAGGTCGCCGACCTGATCGACGCGCCGACTGTCGTGAAGCGCTGGTCCGAACTCGCCGCAACTCGACCGTGGGGCGGACCGCCGTTGTGGCTCCACGGCGACCTTCATCCCGCGAACGTGCTGGTGCATGAAGGCCGGATCTCGGCCGTGATCGATTTCGGGGATATCACGGCGGGCGATCCGGCAACCGATCTCGCAGTGGCGTGGATGCTGTTTCCTGCCGAGGCGCGTCCGACGTTTCGCATGGCGGCCGGCGACGTCGACGAGGACACTTGGCTTCGAGCCCGTGGCTGGGCGTTGTCGCTCGCACTCGCGTACCTGGCGAGCTCTGCCGACAACCCGATGTTTGCCAGCCTCGGTGAACGCGTACTGGAGGCCGTGCTGGCGGACTAGGCCAGTGCAGCCTTCAACCGGGAAATCGCGAGCTCCACGGCCTCGTTCGCCGCCGGGGTGATGGAGCCGAGGCCGAAGAAGCCGTGGATCTGGCCGTCGAAGCGGCGTGACTCGACATCAACGCCGGCGTCGCGAAGCCGTTCGCCGTAGGCCTCACCCTCGTCGCGCAACGGGTCGAACTCTGCCGTGAGGAGCAGCGCGGGAGCGACACCGCGTACGTCGTCCGCGTGGAGCGGCGAAACGCGCGGGTCCTTGGCTTCTGCGCCCCCGCTCAGGTAGTGGCCGATGAACCAATCCATCGAGTCGCGCGTCAAGAAGTAGCCCTCGGCGTTCTCGTCGTAGGAGGACGACGACATCGTGCAGTCGGTCACGGGATAGACGAGCAGCTGGTACCGCAACGGGAGTCCCACATCGCGCGCCTGCAGCGCCGCTACTGCTGCCAGATTGCCGCCGGCGCTGTCGCCGCCGACCGCGACCCGAGACGGATCGCCACCGAGGGACGCCGCGTTGTCCACGATCCACTGCAACCCGGTGAAGCATTCGTCGGGTCCCGCGGGGAAGGGACGCTCTGGAGCGAGGGCGTACTCGACCGACACGACGAGGGCGCCGGTGCCCTCGGCGAGCCTGCGGCACGTGCGGTCGGCCGTCTCGAGATCACCGATCACGAAGCCACCACCGTGGTACCAGACGAGGATCGGAAGCGTGTCGCTCGTCGACGACGCGTAGATACGCGCCGGGATGCTGCCGGCAAGCGTGATGTCCTCGACCCGCGCGACTTCTATCGGGTCGTCGTCGAGCATCGCGACCAACTGCAGCATTTGTCGGCCCTGTTCGACGCCTGCCTCTCGCAACGTCGGGCCTCCGGCCTCGGCCAGTTGATCGAGCAGTGCCCTCAGCGTTGGATCGAGCGGCATCGCGAGTTCCTCTCAGATGATGTTGATGTTGTCGAGCACGGCACAAGCCAAGTCGGCGTCGCCATCGATGGTGACGTCGAAGTCGCGCCACGGGCGGCGCGCGGTACCCCAGATCACGAAGTCGTGCGCTGAGGAACGGATCGTGGCCGCGAACGTACCGTCCCCACCCAGGGTGAGTGAGGCGGCACCGGGGCCCGCGAATTCGAGCCGCACGGGTGCGGTGACGGCTTTTTCGAGCGCGGCCGCGTTCATCTGCGGCAGGCCGGCGAGCATCCAATCCATCACGGGAGTCAGGCGGAGGTCGTCGCTCGGAGCAGGTGGACGGTCGATGGGTCCGGTGGGTCGCAGGATGTCGACTCGTAGGTGGCAGTAGTGATCGAATGCGAACGCGTTCGCGAGCAGGTGCATCGGATGCGATCCGAGGTTCTTCAACGCGATCTCGGTCGAAGCCATGGGCTCCTGCTGCAGACCGGTCAGGGCTTCGATGGTTTGCGCACTGATCGCTTCGTAGTCCTCGAGCACCTGCGCCGGTGTCCAGTCCTTCCTCGGCGCGACGGCGACCTCCATGTCTTGTTCGACATCGCCGCTGTCGCTCGCTGGCACCGACGCCGGATCGACGACTTGGCGCATGGCCGTCGTCATGTGAGCAATGACGTCTTGAACTCGCCACCCCGCACAATCGCTCGGAGCGGCCCACTCCTCGGGCGACAAGCTCCTCGCGACGGTCAGAAGTTCCTCTCGATCAGCCCGAAGCGCATCGATCGCCTGTTGGGTCATGACCCACCCCTCCCACAAAAACATGGTCGACCGCTGGCCATCGAGCTTATGGTGTGGTCTCCGGGTCGAGCGAAGGAGGGCAGGTCCTATGACGGTTGTTACCTGCTCCCGCTGGCCCACGCGCTCCTGACTCAGTAGCGGTCCCGCTGGCGGGTTCCCCGCACACGTTCGGACAAAGGAGCCCTCGTTGGCGCGCGCAATCCCTGAATGGGTCATCACCGAGGATTTCGACGATGTCGACCTCGGGGTGATCGCCACTGGCAAAGAAGGCGAGGTCGGTCTGGTCGAGCGCACCGCGCACGACGGCATTCGATCGCATCTCATGGCTCGCAAGCGGTACCGACCACGAAAGGTCAAGAAGGGCGAGCTCCAAGCGCTTGGCTTCGAGCGAGCCCCCACGTTCCGCAACGACATCATGTACCGCGACGGTCGTAACTACGGGCGTCGCAGCCGTGACCGTCGCGCGGTCGAGGCAATGACCGGGTACGGGAAAGAACTCGTGAAGCAGAAGTGGCTGGGTCACGAGTTCGAGGTGATGCGAGCGGCATGGGAACTAGGAGCGTCGGTTCCATTCCCGATCGGCTACGCCGACGATGGGGGACTCCTCCTCGAGTACATCGGCGACGACGTGCAGGCCGCACCGCGCGTGGCGCAGGCCCGTCTCTCGAAACCCGAGTTGGTTGATGCCTGGTCGCAACTGTGCGACAACATCCGCCTCGTTGCTGAGGCGGGCTATGCGCACGCCGACCTCTCGGCGTACAACGCGCTGTGGTGGAAGGGGCAGCTGTGGCTGATCGACTTCCCGCAAGCGGTCGATCTGGTCCAGAGCCCGCACGGCTTCGATCTGCTGCACCGCGACGCGCTGAACGTGGGCACATGGTTCACGTCGAAGGGCGTCGACGCCGACGGTGAGGCGTTGTTCGCCGAGCTCGTCGCGGTGGCTACTACCGCCCGCCGGTGAATCGAGCGAGCACGAAGTGCGAGCGATTAGAGATACAGCAGCTGCCGCTTGCGGCGGCGTTCAGCGAGCCGGCGTTGCTGACTACTTTGCGGCAGAAGACCCGCCGGTGAGCTGGATTGCGGACTTGATGTAGCCACCGGCGGCCCGCACCTGTGCGCTCCACGGCTCGACAATGCCGAGCAGCTCTTCGACGTCGTCGCCCAGCGCTTCGATTGCGGGTCGCGTCTGACGATCGGTGGCGCGCTCGACGGCCTCGCGCGCGGCCCGGCCTTCCTCCGTGAACTGGTGGTCCTTCAACAAACCGCGCGCTTCGAGTCGGGCCTCAGCGGCGTCGAGTTGGGCGTCGCTCCAGGCCCTGCTGCGGATGTACGTCCTCAACGGGATGCCGATGAACAACTCAGTCAGCAAGCCGATCTCGGTCGCGTCGAATCCGGCTGACGTCCACGCCGCGGTGTGGGCATCGCCGCGGAACTCGCGCAGCTGATCGCCCTGCCGCCAGAAGTTGCCGATCGGGTCGCCGGGCATCCCCTGGGCGAGCACTCCTGAGTACAGCGGCCGGCCCTCGGGGCGGAGCGGTTCGACCGCCTTGGCGAAGAGTTCGTTGGCGCGATCGATGCCATCGGGCTTCTCGCCCAAGATGCGCTCGAGCTGCGCGACTGCACCGCGCGTCCGCGCCTCGCAGATGGTGGGCGCATTCGTCAGCGTCCAACCCTGTTGCACACATGGCACGACGATCTCGGGGTTGAACACGGCGAAGGCCGACGCCACCAGCTCGCCGGGAACGTGGCCCAGGAGCGAGCCCCTGCTCGTGAAGTAGGCGGGGCCGTCAGGCATCGCGACGCCGTCGATCGACGCGGGACTGGCGGCGAAGCCGAGGGCTTCGTATTCCGCATGGCACTCGGGCGAGAAGTACACCTGGCCCACAACCGGTTCGATGGCGTTGGCCAGCCGGCGCGCCCTGTCGCTCACTTCTTCGTCTCGCAGCACGGCGGGATGGTATGCCGTTTCCATGCGGCGGACCGCCCCGACCCTCGACGCGGTCCTCCTCGGCATCGCAGTGCTGGCAGTGTCCACGTCGGGTCCGCTGTCCAGGGAGGCTGGTGCACCCACCATGGCGGTCGCGTTGTGGCGTACCGCGCTCGGCAGCGCGGTCATCGTGCCGTTCGCGCTTCTCCGACGTCGCACCGAGCTTCAGTCGCTGCGCCGAGACCAGGTGCGCACCGCAGCCATCGGCGGCATCTTCCTCGCGTGCCACTTCGGTACCTGGATCCCGAGCCTCTCGTTCACGTCGGTCGCGTCGTCGGTGGCGCTGACCTGCACGCAGCCGGTGTGGGCCGCGCTGATGGCGCGGGTGCGCGGCGAGCACATCGCGACCGGCGCGTGGGTTGGCATCGGTGTCGCGCTCGTCGGTGCGCTGATGCTGACGGGAATCGACTTCACCCTCTCGGGCCGAGCGTTGTTCGGCGACGGCCTCGCTCTGGCGGGTGGGGTCTTCGGCGCTGCGTACGTGACCGTGGGGGCCGATGCGCGACGGTCGATGTCGACCACGGCGTACACGTCCGTGTGCTATCCGGTCGCGGCGATACTGCTGCTCGTGGCGTGCCTCGTCGGGCGCCAGAACCTCACGAGCTACTCGGCTCACACCTGGTGGATCCTCGTGGCCATCACCGTGGGTCCTCAGCTGCTCGGCCACTCGCTCATCAATCGAGTCCTACGCGCCATCACTGCGACCGTGGTGTCAGTGGCCACCCTGTTCGAGATCGTCGGAGCGACGCTCATCGCGTGGTGGTGGTTCGGCGAGACGCCGTCGGGAGGTGCCTATCCAGCCGCGGTACTCATCGCGATCGGCGTCGTGCTGGTGGTGCGGACAAGTACGGCCCCCGCGCCCGCCGTCGAGTGACTGCCGTTGGCTCAGGGAGTGTGCGGGGGCCGCAGAACCTTTCGGCTTCGCTCGCGGGCTACGTCTTCGCCGCAAGAACCTGCGGCCCCCGCACACGGGTTTGGCCACCAATGTTTTAGGGGGTGGTGCCGACCTCGGCGCGTTGAGCGCCGAGCCCGGCCGCCTCATCACACCCCGACGGCGCGAGGCGCGGTTTTCGTTCGACGAAGACGGCTCAGCCCCACGCGTTCTTTGACGGCGCGCAGCGGTCGGTTTCGGTGCTCAATGCGCCGGAACCGACATCACACTCAAAAAGAGAATGATCAAACCCGGGGGAGGGTGGCCGCACGTTCATCGGCGGAGACGAGCTTGCGAGCGCAGCCGAGGGTTGTGCGGTCGCCCTGGACGGACGTGAGCTCGCCGTTACGGTTGTCAGGCGACGGGGACGGCGATGTCGGTGCGCAGGACCTCGAGCACCTGGACATGGCTTCCGAACCGCTCGCGGCCGGTGTGCAGTGCTGTCCGCTCCGCGGTCAGCGCATCAGCGGCCTCGACTTCGATGGCGGCAATCCGTCCCGAAGGCAACACATCTACGACGCACAAGTAGGTCTTCATCGCCCCGTTTCCGTCCCTTCAACTCGCTTCAAGGATCGGCCTTGCCGCCGAAGACCTTGAGGGGGCAATTCGGACTACCGGCTCCGCCGCGGGCTGCCCGAAGAAGAATCCTTGAGCCTGGTCGCAGCCGAGCTCTCGCAGTCGATCGGCTTGCGCCGGCTGCTCGACGCCCTCGGCGACTGTCGTGACCCGCAGCACCTGGGCGAGGTGCAGGATCGCTTTCACGAAGCTCTCGCCTTCCAGGTCGACCGCAACGTTGTCGATGAACGACTTGTCGATCTTCAGGACGTCGACGGGGAAGCTCCGCAGGTAGCTCAGCGACGAGTAGCCGGTGCCGAAGTCGTCCAGAGCAATGCGGACACCCAACGCCCTCAGGGCGTTCAGTTGGCGGACAGCGAGGGCCGTGTCCTCCATGAGGACGCTCTCGGTGATCTCGAGCGTCAACTGGCGGGCTTCGATGCCGCTATGGCCGACGATGTCGGTCACCACGGCGACGAAGCTCGGATCGAACAGCTGGCGAGCCGAGATGTTGACGCTCATCTCGATCGGCTTTCCGTCCGGACCGGGCTGCCAGCGTGCGGCGGCCGCGCACGCCTCCTGCAACACCCAAGCGCCGATCGGGATGATGAGCCCCGTGTCCTCGGCCGTGGGTACGAACTCCATCGGCGCGACAAGTCCACGAGTGGGGTGCTGCCACCGCACGAGCGCCTCAACGCCGGCGACCTGGCCAGTCCCGAGGGCAACGAGAGGTTGGTAGTGCAGGACCAGCTCGCGTCGATCGATCGCCGTTCGCAGTGCAGCCTCGAGCTCGAGACGAGCGAGGGCGGCGTCATGCATTCCTCGCTCGAACACCCGCCAGGAGCCGGCGCCACTGGATTTTGCCGCGTACATCGCCGCGTCCGCGTTCCGGATCAACTCGTCGGCCGTCGTCGAGCCCTCACGATGAACCAGGATGCCGACGCTTGCCCGAATCGCGACATCTCGCCCGGAGAGCCGGAAGGGCGCGCTGAGCTCGTCGATGATCCTGTTGGCAAGGCCTGTGGCTTCCGAGACACTGGCCACGTCTTCGACGAGGATGACGAATTCGTCGCCCCCGAGCCGCGCTGCAGTGTCGCCCGGTTGCAGGCAGCGCAAGATGCGCTCGCCTACTGCGACGAGCAGCTCATCACCGGTGCTGTGCCCGAGGCTGTCGTTGATCGTCTTGAAACGATCAAGGTCGAGCAGGAGGATGGCGATGCCGCGTCCGCGATGGCGGGGCACGGTGAGCGCGTGCTCGACGCGGTCAGTGAAGAGCGGCCGGTTGGCCAGGCTCGTCAATGGGTCGTGGAACGCCTGGTGACGTAGCTGTTCTTCGAGCGCGTTCTGGTCGGTCACGTCGTGGACCGCGACCAGCACGGCGTCGCGACCGGCGAAGGTCAACCGATGGGAGGTGATGTCGACATCGATGAGCCGTCCGTCCTTCAACTGGTGTCGCCATACACCAGCCATCTCGAGTGCCGGCCGAGCCTCTTCAAGTGCCAACAGGAGTGATGGCACGTCCTCGGCCGGCCGGATGTCGGTGATGGTCTTCGACAGGAACTCGTCGCGCGTGTATCCGTAGTGCCTGACCGCGGCGTCGTTGACTTCGAGGAACTCGAGTGTCGCCAGGTCGTAGACCCACATCGGGCGGGGGTTGGCGGCAAAGAGCATGCGGAAGCTGGATTCGCTGTCGGCCAGCGCGGTGGCCGCTCGTCGTTGGTCCGTGATGTCGTGGCTGTTGCACACGAACCCATTGACGCTTGGCTCGTGGAGCAGACTGCGGATCGCTGTCGAGCACCAGCGCCAACTGCCGTCGACACGACGGACGCGAACCTCGAGGCGGACGATCGAATCGGGCTGCTCGCGGAGGTGAGCCATGCCTTCGGCGAGCACGCGACGATCGTCAGGATGGACGCGATCGGCGGCGTAGGTGCCGACTCGCTCGTCGGGCCGGTAGCCGAGAACGTCGGTGATGGGCGGACTCTCGTACGTGATGACGCCGTCCTCTCGAACAACCGTGATCACATCGGCCGCGTGGCCCACCAACGCGCGGAATCGCGCTTCGCTGGAACGGACTTGTTGTTCCGACGCTCGCACTCGGCTGGACACCCACGCCACGGTCTCGCCCATCAGCAAGATCGTTGGGACCGCGTACGCCGTCGATTCCAGGCCCGGTGAACCGTGACCCCCGACGATGACGAGAGGAGCGAGATAGGTGAGCGTCAGCAGCGGCGCGAACCGGATCGACATTCCGGGGCGGTGACCAAGGCCGAGCCAGATGAAGATGACCATGTAGAAGAGGCCGTAGCGGAAGCCGTCGGCGTGTGTGGCCACGTTGTGGGCCACCACGCAGACCAGGGCAAGGGGCATCAACCAGAGGGTCGCCGAGCGCTGCCACCGCTGCCATGGGAGCAGGCCGATGACGACCCCGCATCCGAGCGCCAGGACGCCCACGCCTTCGACAGCGAGCGCACTCGATCCCGGCGAGGGAGGAAGGAACGCGGCCCCGGTGACTACGAGCGCGCCGCAGAGCAGGAACAACGCACTCGACAGTCGCCCGAGCGCCCTCGGCGAAAGAAACACTTCGATCTCTCTACATCGGTCTATCGACCAGACGAAATGACCCTGTTCACGCGCCACTTTCGATGATTATCGTCGTCCACCGGTGCATGACCGGCTCGAACAGCTCGCGGTGGACCTCGAACGGGACGGGTACGCGGTCGTACCCGACGTCCTCACCGGCGCGGAGATCGATGCCGTGCGGGCGGGCCTCGCCCCTTCGTTCGCCGAGGGTTTCCGCGGGCGGAATCCGTTCGAGGGCTACGAGACCCAGCGGGTGTATTGCCTCGTGGCCAAGTCGCGGGCCTTCGACCGGCTGATCCTCGACCCGTTGATGCTGTCGATCGGCGAGAGGGTGCTCGGGCCGAACTTCCTTTTGACGGCGACGCTGGCCATCAAGCTCGAACCGGGGGAGTCCGCGCAGGACTTCCACTACGACGACATCTTCTACCGGTTGTCGCGTCCCCGCCCGACGTTCTCGCTGAGCACGCTGTGGGCCATCGACCCATTCACCTCCGACAACGGCGCCACCCTGATCTATCCGGGCAGTCATCGCTGGGGCGACGATCGCACGGCCGAGCTACCCGAAGTCGTCACCGCCACGATGTCTCCGGGCTCGGTGCTCGTGTACTACGGCACACTCGTGCATGCGGGAGGCGCGAACACGTCGACGAGTGACCGGCTTGGCATCTCGATCCAGTACGCCACCGCATGGGCTCGCCAGCAGGAGAACTTCATGATGGCGCTCGGGGTCGAGGGCGCCCGCGAGTTGCCGCCTCGGCTGCAAGAGCTGATCGGCTACAGCATCCACCCGCCCTTCATGGGAATGATCGACGGACGTCACCCGAGAAAGCTGTTGATCGATTGAAGGTCACGCTGACGTTCGACAACGGGCCGTGGCCCGGCGTCACCGAGAAGGTGCTCGACACGCTTGCAGCGCGCCGGGTGCGCTCCACCTTCTTCGTCGTCGGCGATCAGCTGCGATCGTCACGAGCGTTCGCTGAGCGGGCAGTCGCCGAGGGGCACTGGATCGGCAACCACACGATGACGCACAAGGTGCCGCTCGGCGACGGAGCGGATCCGGTGAAGGAGATCGACGCGACGCAAGAGCTCATCGGCAGCCTTGCGCACCCCTCGCGATGGTTCCGCCCGTTCGGACGCGGTGGCGTCCTCGACGAGCGGTTGTTGAGCAGTGATGCGGTGGCTCACTTGCAGCAAGGCGGTTACAGCTGCGTGCTGTGGAACAGCGTGCCGCGTGACTGGGAGGATCCCGACGCGTGGATCGACCGCGCACTCGCCGACATCGAGGCGAACGAGTGGACCGTCGTCGTGCTGCACGACCTGCCCACGGGCGCGATGGACCGGCTGCCCCGCTTGCTCGACGAGCTCGAAGCTCGTGGCGCGGACCTCGTGCAGGACTTCCCCGACGATTGCGTCCCGATCCGCAACGGCGAAGTCGTCGGCGACCTCACCGGCCTGGTGAAATCCCACACCGCCTGAAATCCCACTCATCCGTACACAAATCTGTGTACGGATGAGTGGGAATTGCCTCAACTCTGGGG
>JBEEGD010000243.1:0-2693 GCA_041166685.1 Acidimicrobiaceae bacterium
AGGCCGCTGACCTCGCGATCACCGGACTGGGCAACTGAGGCTCGTGCACTTCCTGGACGGTCCACGACGCGGTCGCAGCGCTGTCCGGGGGGAAGGCGGCGGTCGCCGTCGTGACGCAAGAGTTCGAAGCCCTCGCCCACACCATGGCCGCGAACGCCGGCCGCCCAGGGTTGCGCGTCGTGGCACTGCCCTATCCGCTCGAGACACGACCTGAGGAGGAGGTGCGCGCTGTTGCCCGAGACCACTGGCGACCGCTCCTGCGGACCATCGGGTTGTGAGGTCACCTGGCTGACGAGCGCCCGCCTCGACGTGGGCGAGGACGATGTCGTCGCGTTCACGAAGCTCGCCACGGACGCCGGATGGGGAGACGGTCTTCCCGTGGTCCCACCCACCGAGGCGCGCGTACGCGAGTGGTGCGCCGTCTCAGGACGGTTTCCAGAGGAGCTGCTGGCCGAGCTGCCGCCGCGCAACGGCCGGTGCACGGTGGAGAAGCTGGCTGTCAATGCCGTGCTCGCCGGTGCGCCCGCGGAGTCGATGCCGTTGCTGTGCACCGCGATCGAGGCGATGGCCGATCCCGACTTCAACCTGTTCGCGCTGAACACCACCACGTCGTGCGTCGTGCCCGGAGTGTTCGTGAACGGACCGGTCCGTGACGAGCTCGGCATTCCGTACGGACCCGGATGCTTCGGTGGCGTCGCCGGCCACGCGCCAACCATCGGCCGGGCACTGCGATTGGTGATGCGCAACGTCGGCGGCCAGGTGGTCGGTGAATCCTCGAAGAGCGTCTTCGGCCAACCCGGTCGAGTCGCGGGCATCGTGGTCGGGGAGTGGGAGGAGCGCTCGCCATGGGCTCCATTGTCCGTGCGTCGAGGCCAGCCTCCCAACAGCAACGCGGTCACGGTGCACGGCTGCACCGGCACCATCGACATCGCCGACATCGTGGCCGACAACGGCCGCGACCTTCTCGCGGTCATCGGCAAGTCACTCGCCGTTCTCGGCACCAATGCGTTCATCGGCTCGCACCACGGTGCAGAGCTCATGGTGGCCATCGCGCCGCCCTGGGCAGAACTCATCGCCGCCTCCTACGCCGATGTCGACGATGTCTGTGTCGAGATGTGGCGCCACGCCGGACTGCCGGTGTCGTGGTGGCCGGAGCCGCACCAACGCGCGCTGCACGAGAACGGCCGGGTTGACGACGGCGGTGTGGTGCATGTCGTAGACGGTCCGGAACAACTGCTCGTGCTCGTGTGCGGTGGTCTCGGCAACCTGCACGCGCTCGCGCTCCACAGCTTCGGACCAACCCGAGCTGTCACGCGTGCGTTCTGACATCGCTTGGGTCTTGCGTCAACTCGGCCCGGCGGCCGAGCTCGTTCGGGCGCGGCGAATCCACTTCAACGGGCACGTTTCCGTGCATTCCATCGAGGTCACCAGTCGTGGCGTGCGACGGAAGCTGATCCTTCGTCGCTACCTCGATCGAGCGTGGCTGGCCAGAGAACCGGACCTCGCGTCACGGGAGGCGAAGACCCTGCGACTACTCGAGAAAGCGACGGGGCTGCGCACACCGAAGCTGGTCGCGGTCGACGCGCACGGACGGGACACCAGTGCTCCCGCGGTGCTCATGTCGCACTTGGGCGGGAAGGAGGAATGGAAGGCGCCCTCGATCGAACGGTTCGCGGCCGTTGCCCCGCTGATCCACCAGGTGCGCGCACCACGCAACTTCCGTCGCTACGACCGCTACTACACCGGCGACGCGTTGACACCGCCCGCGTGGTCCAAGCAGCCGAAGCTGTGGGAGCGCGCCTTCGAGGTCGCAGAAGCGGCGAAGGTCGACGAGGCGACCGCGTGCTTCATCCACCGTGATCATCACGGGGGCAACGTGCTGTGGTCCTACGGGAGAGTTGTCGGGGTCATCGACTGGGTGGAGGCGTCCGTAGGGCCGCCGGCCGTCGACTTCGCCCGAGCGCGCATGAATCTCGTCGCGTGGATGGGCGTGACCGCCGCGCGGCGCTACGCGAAATGTCCTGACATCGAGGTGGATCCCGTCTGGGACATCGTCGACGCCTGCGACTGCGGTCACGACGGGTTGCCGGGCCCGAACGGGCGACGCGGTATCGAGGCCTTTGTGGCCGATGCCCTGTCTGAGCTTGGATAGCACCATGGCGACCGATCCGGAACTGGCTGATGAGCTCGTAGCGACCGTGCGCGAGTGGATTCGCAAAGACGTGATTCCTGTCGCGTCCGAGTACGAGCACGCCGACCGCTATCCCGAGCCGTTGGTCGAACAGATGAAGGCCTTCGGACTCTTCGGCGCGCGAATTCCCGAGGAGTACGGCGGGCTCGAACTCGATGTCATCACGTACGCCCGGCTGATGGAGGAGCTGTCATACGGCTGGATGTCGCTCGCGGGCGTCCTCAACACCCACACGATCACCGCCGACCTGATCAAGAGGTTCGGCACCGACGCGCAACGCAAGACGTACCTGCCCCGCATGGTGACCGGCGAGGTGCGAGCCGCGTTCAGCCTGAGCGAGCCCGATGCGGGGAGCGACAGCGCCGCGATTCGTTGCAAGGCGACGCCCGACGGCGACGAGTACATCCTCGACGGCACGAAGATGTGGGTGACGAATGGTGAGCGGGCCGGCCTCGTCTCGCTGGCCGCTCGGGCGCCCGAAGGCATCACGTGCTTCATCGTG
>JBEEGD010000244.1:0-4067 GCA_041166685.1 Acidimicrobiaceae bacterium
CGAGGCTCGGGAGCATCGCGCTGTAGGCGGGTGCGTAGATCGCCTGCCCGATACCGACCGCGAGCACCAAAACGACGATGCCTGCGCGCGGTGGATCATTTGCTCTTGTGATCGCCGCCAAACCCATCGAGAACGCCAGCTGCTCGAGCGACACGGCGATGAGCAACCCGCGTCGGTCGACGACGTCGGCGATCCATCCGCCGATCACCGAGAGGAACAGGGAAGGCACCAGCTGACAGGCGACGATGACACCGACGAACGTGGCGCTCCGCGTCAACGTGAAGGCGTACCCCATGAGGACCGCGTTCTGCATCCAGCTGCCGATGTTCGACGCGAACGCACCCAAGTAGATCGTGCGGAAGGTTCGATCTCGGAGTACGTCGGCCGCCCTGCCGATGACGAAGGGACGAGCGCCACCGACCAGCGCGTCTTCGCTGTCCTCGAATCCGACGTGCTGGTCCGACGCGGTCATTGCCGGATGGTTCTATCTCAGGTTCGCCCGCGTGCAACGCTGACCGGGTGCCGACGCCGGACCGAGAGCTGCTCGCTGACGCGGTGCGGACGGCCTACCTCCCGGCGTTGCTGATCGCCCTCGCACAGGCCCTCGGCGACCTCTCGCTGCTGCGAGACGATCTCCGGCCCGACCCGGCGCGGGTACAGGAGCCCGCCGCAGGTCTCACACGTGAACAGCGGGCGGCGGCTCGCGAGCTCGCGATCGAGAGTCTCGAGCTGCTCTCCGAGCAACCGGTTCGCAACGTTGCGCAGGCCGACGACGCCACCCTCCGACGGATGTTCGCCTTCCTCACGGGTCAACCGGTGTCCGACGACTACGTCCAGCTTCTACGCGAGGAACTGGGCGTGGGAGACGAGGATGTCCGCTCGCCCGAATGGCGCAAGGACGACCTCGACGCCGCGCGGCCGTTCCTCGTCGTCATCGTTGGCGCGGGAATGTCTGGGCTCGCGGCGGGCCACCGGCTGGATCAGGCGGGCGTGCCCTACGTCATCCTCGAGAAGAACAACGACGTCGGTGGCACGTGGTTCGACAACCGCTATCCGGGGTGTCGCGTCGACGTGCCCAACCACCTCTACAGCTACTCGTTCTTCCAAAGGCCGGACTGGCCGCAGCGCTTCACGCCGCAGGAGGCTCTCCTCGACTACTTCCGCGACGCGGCCGATGCGCTCGACCTCCGCAAGCACATTCGGTTCGGTACCGAGGTTCTCGACGCGACGTTCCGAGAGAACGATTGCGACTGGGCGATTCGCATCCAGTCGACCGATGGCCGCGAGGAGACGCTCACGGCGAACGTCCTCGTCAGCGCCGTCGGTCAACTCAACCAACCGAAGCTGCCCGACATCGCCGGCCGAGAATCGTTCCGCGGCGCGTCGTTCCACAGTGCGCGATGGGACCCGTCGGTCGACCTGAACGGCAAAAGGGTGGCAGTCATCGGCACGGCGGCGAGTGGGATCCAGCTGATCCCGACGATCGCCGACGACGTCGCGGAGCTGCACGTGTACCAGCGCACCCCCAACTGGTTCATGCCGACGCCCGACTATCACGCCGACACGCCCACTGGCATGCAATGGCTGCTCGACAACGTGCCCACCTACGCCGAGTGGTACCGGCTCTCGCTGTTCTGGCGACTCTCCGAGGGCATGCTCACCGCGGCCCGCGTGGACCCTGACTGGCCGCAAGACGGTCGATCCGTCGGGCCCCTCAACGAAGGCCTGCGCCAGTTGCTCACGCAATACCTCGAATCACAGTTCGCCGACGCCCCGCACCTTCTCGAACGCGTGCTTCCGACCTTTCCTCCGCTGGCCAAGCGGATGCTGCTCGACAACGGCGTGTGGGCCACGACGCTCAAGCGCGACCACGTGAAACTGATCGCGGACCCGATCGACGAGATCACACGGACCGGCGTCGTTGCCGGCGGACAGCTTCGAGAAGTGGACGTCATCGTGTACGCCACCGGCTTTCATGCGTCAGAGTTCCTGACGCCATTGCGAATCAAGGGCCGCGATGGGATCGACCTGCACGAGAGCTGGGACGGCGATGCCCGCGCGTATCTCGGTCTGACCGTCCCAGGGTTCCCGAACCTGTTCTGCATGTACGGGCCCAACACCAACCTCGTTGCCAACGGGTCGATCATCTACTTCAGCGAGTGCGAGGTGCAGTACATCCTCAGTGCGCTTCGGCTACTGCTCGAGCGGGGCGCCAACGCGGTTGACTGCCGGCGCGAGGTCCACGACGCCTACAACGCCGCGGTCGACGAGGGCAACGCCCGGATGGCGTGGGGGGCGGCGTCGGTCAACACCTGGTACCGCAATTCCAACGGTCGGATCACTCAGAACTGGCCGTTCACGTTGCTCGAGTTCTGGCAACGCACGCGCGAGCTCGACCCCGCGGACTACGAGTTGTTGTAGACAGAGCAGATCGCAACGATCGGAGTCAAGACCGTCCTCTAGTTGCCGGCTTCCTCGAGCGCGCGGCGGACGAGCACCTTGGTCAGGTGACGGCGGAACTCGGGGGATGCGTTGAGGTCCGCGGGCGGGTCGGTGCCCTCGTCGGCCACATTGGCGGCGTCTGCGACTGATGCTCCCGACGAGATGGCGTTCTCGGCGGCGGCGGCGCGCAGCGGCGTCGAACCGACGTTGACCAGACCGATGCCAGTGGTGCCGTTGCGTACACAGGCGACACCAACGATGGCCCAGTCCTGCGCGCGGCGGTTGAACTTCTGGAACGACCAGCCCGCGCCCGGTGCCTTCGGAACGCGGATCTCCGTGAGCAACTCGTCGGGGTTGAGGACCGTCTCCAGGAATCCGGTGAAAAAGTCGTCGACCGCAATGTTTCGCGTTCCGTTCGGTCCCTGCGCCACCAACGTGGCGCGCAACGCGAGCAGCACCGCGGGCAGATCTGACGCCGGGTCGCCGTGCGCAATCGACCCACCGATCGTGCCTCGATGGCGCACCTGCGGGTCACCGACCTGCCCGGCGGCATGACGGAGGAGCGGGGCCTGGGTTCCGAGCAGATCGGAGTGCTCGAGGTCGTGATGACGCGTGAGCGCACCGACAGCCACGTGGTCACCGTCATCGTGGATGTACGACAGGTCGGTCAACCGGCCGACGTCCACCAGCACGGACGGGGTGGCGAGGCGCAGCTTCATGAGCGGCAGCAGCGAGTGGCCGCCGGCCAGCAGCTTGGCGTCGTCGCCGTGCTCGCCCAACAAGGCGACCGCGTGATCGGCGGAGTCGGCCCGGACGTAATCGAAGTTGGCGGGGATCATTTCGCGGCCCCCGCTTTCGCAGCTGCGAGCACGGACTGCACGATGTTGTGGTATCCGGTGCAACGGCACAAGTTGCCTTCGAGGCCTTCGCGCACCGATGCCTCGTCGGTGACCCGACCTTCCTCGATCAGGGACACCGCGGCCATCACCATGCCCGGAGTACAGAAGCCGCATTGCAATCCGTGATTCTCCTGGAACGCGGCCTGCATCGGATGCAGATCACCGTTCTTCTTCGCCAGTCCTTCGATCGTGGTGACAGATGTGCCGTCGGCCTGGACAGCCAAGACCGTGCACGACTTCACCGACTCACCGTTCAAATGGATGGTGCAGGCGCCACATGACGATGTGTCACAGCCCACATTGGTGCCCGTGAGTCCGACGACGTCACGCAGATACTGAACGAGCAGGAGACGTGGCTCGACGTCGTGCTCCGTGACCTCGCCGTTCACCGTGATGGAGACCCTCATGTTTCCCTCTCGCTCGGGACTGGTCCGGACCTCATCCTGTCGCAGTTTCCGAAGGCGTGCCTCTCGACGCCTCTTCGTAGTAGCGGATCTCGATGAGGTGCTTGCTGGGGTCGAACATGTACACGGCTTCGCCCGGGCCCCGTGAGCCGATCTCCTCGCCGGGTCCTTGCATGTTGCCCACCGAGTGGAACGAGTCGCCGTACTCGATGCCCGCGGCCTTCAGCCGGTTGAACGCGGCATCGAAGTCCGCTCGGGGGAGCGCGAAGGCGAGGTGCTCACCTCCTCCGGAACCCCACGGAGCCAGTTGCAGCGTGAACTC
>JBEEGD010000245.1:0-15047 GCA_041166685.1 Acidimicrobiaceae bacterium
CCTGGACCTCGCCGCCGTTGCCGACGCACTTGGCCGACCTGCGGTCGTCGACCGTGACGGCCGCGTCGCGGCCATCGCGCTTCCCAGCGAGGAACGGCTCCGTGGCCTCACGGAACAGCAGGCGCCGCCGTTCACCCTGCCGGATCTCGACGGCGCCGCCCATTCACTCGCCGAGTGGCGCGGGCAGAAGAAACTGCTTGTCGCCTTCTCCACGTGGTGAGGGTGCCGTTACGACCTGCCCGGGTGGCAGGCCCTGCATGACGAGCTCCAGGAGCACGATTTCACGGTCATCGGCGTCGCCATTGACGAATCGGTCGACGACGTCCGTCCGTGGACCGAGGTCATCACCTTTCCCGTCCTGATCGACCAACAGCACGCGCTCACCGAGCTGTACGCGATCAGCAACGTCCCGACGGTCATCTGGATCGACGAGGACGATCGCATCGTGCGCCCCAACGGCGTCGCGTTCGGCACCGACACGTTCAAGGACTTCACCGGAGTGGAGGCGGCGCCCCACCTCGACCTCGTGCGCCGATGGGTCATCGACGGCGAGGAGCCGTTGACGGTTGAAGCGGCGCGGACCGCAGTCGGCGACCTCAGTGAGGATGAAGTACTCGCTCGATTGCATTTCCGCGTCGCCGCGCACCTCCGTCGCACCGGTGATGCGAGCGCCGCCGCGGAGCACTTCGAGCGAGCCGGTGAGCTCGCACCCCACGACTGGACGATTCGCCGGGCGACGATGCCGCTCGTCGGCGACGATCCGTTCGGCGAGAAGTTCTTCGAGATCTACAAGGAATGGGACGAAGCCGGCCGCCCCTACCACGGCCTCCCCGGCGTATAGGCGCTGGCGGGTCCGGCCCCGTTGTCCATTCTCGACGAAATAGGCATCGCCTACCGATGCTTATTGCGTCGAGTTCGCGATCGGCCAGCTGATGGCCGATCAGCGCCAGCGGATGGTGACCGAGTCGCGCCAGAGGTCGAGGAGCGAGGCGTCGCCCTTCACGTCGACCGCGCTCGTGTCGCTTCGGTTCCACAACAACAGGTGAACATCTGACGCGGATCCGCGCAGCATGCAATCGGCCGCTCCACCCGACCGCTCGGTCTCGACCGTGTCGCTGATGCGCACGAGCCATTCGTCGCCCGTGTCAGCCGTCTGCACCAACAATGCGCGCGGCACGTCCGACTCGAGTCGCCCGCCTGGACGGGTGACGAAGCCACACAACAGCTCGTCCACACCGTCGGCCGCGATCGCGGCCGGGAACGCCGAGATCGGACCAGACGCGCTCTCTGCATCGGCGCGATGGATACCGGTTTCGTGGCACTGGCGGCGCGCCCAGAACGCGAGCGGCGACGGCGCGGCCAAGAACGACCAGCACTCGAGGTCGGGTTCCGCCGATTCGAGCGCCTCGACCAGCGTCTGATGCCCCTCTCGGAACCAGTCGACGATCCGGTCGTCGCCGGGCGCCGGCCCCACGACCGCCGACGCCTCTGCCCGCTCGGTGAGCAGCTCGACCACATGGAGCGTGGCCCAGCGATGGACCTGACCGGCGTGCAGGACGAGATCGCGCATCACCCACTCGGGACACGTCGGAATGGGCGCATCAGGCTCGACTGCGGCGGCCGCCTTGGCCATCAACTCGCCTTCCTGCCGCAGCCCACCGATGAGATCAGCTACCTCCACGATCCCGATCCCCCCTGACCGCGTTCTTGATCTGGTCTTCGGGCTCCTTGCGGTCGAGGTAGTCCCGCCACGACGTGATGAGTCCGGCCGCGTCCACCTCGATGATCGTTGCACCGTGCATCGTGATCGGGGTGCCATTTCCCGGACCATTCCCGCCAGGTGCGCGGTACGTCGCGTGACCGATCCATTCGAAGAACGCCCAGTCGTCGCCCCCTCGAATCGACGTGATCTCTTGACGCCAGTCGGGCATCACCGCCCGGGTCTGGTGCTGGATGTCGCGCAGGTCTTCGGTCGGGGCGTTCGCGGGATCAGCGAACCTTGCCCCCGGCGCGAAGAGCTCGCGGAACCCGCCCGGGGTGCGCATGTCGAGCGCAGTTTCCAACGTCCGCGCAAATGTCCGCCAGTTACGTTCCGCGCCCATGGATGGCAGCCTGCCATGTGCCTGTCAGCGGCACACGGGTGAGCGCCGCGCCAGCTCGGAGCAACCAGTCGAGGACCTCGCGGTGCGGGCTGTCCGGATGCACCGCCACCACCAGGCCCCGGCGGGGATGATCGCTGAGCACCACCCAGTGCTCGGGCACGCCGGCGCCCGCGTCGGCCAGTGTGCGGGCCGCCTTCGGCCCTGCCTTGTGCAAGATTCCCAACTCCGCGTGTGGTGGCTTCTGCCCGGCCTCTGGTGCGACCCACGTGCACACGGGGACCGGGGGACCAGTGCCCGCGAAGAGCGCCCCGATTGGTGACCTCGGCGGCGGCGCGTCGTCGGGATGGACACCTGGCTGCAGGGTGATCCATCCGTGCTGGGAGGACGCCAGCTCGGTCATCGCGGCCAGGATGCCGTCCGGATCGCCGGGCTGGAACTCGACGATCTCGGGAGGTCGACGCACGCCGGATGTCTACTCCCGCTCGTCGCTACGCTCGAACACGCAATGACACTGGTAATTCCCGCGCCGCAGACGGACAGTGATCGCCTCATCGACGGACTCGATCGGTTTCGTCGAGAGATCGAGGCTCAACTCGGCCCGGCCGTGGCCGGCCACGAGCCCGAGGCGTTGCACGATTTGCGCGTGGCGGTCCGCCGCACGCGCTCGGGCTTGAAGCACAGCGACGGGGTCCTGTCGCGCAAGCAACGCCAGCGCTTTCTGGAGGAGTTCTCACGGCTGCAGGACGTCACCGGACCGGCCCGCGACTACGAGGTGTGGATGGCGGCGCTGCCGGACGACGATCCGCTGCGATTCGTCCTGGCGAAGTACTACGACGAGGCTCGTCGTGCTGCGGTCGAAACGCTCAGCTCGCGTCGGACGAAGAAGCTTCTCGCCCGATGGCACACCCGGCTCGCGTCGCTTCGAAGTGGCAACACCGCGGTCTCGAGCGAGGAGCGCATCGCGGCGCAGCACCGGCGCGTCATGGAGGTGGCCGAAGGAACCGACCCCGGCTCCGACGCGGTGGATCTCCATCGGGTGCGCAAACGGACCAAGGAGCTTCGCTATCTCATCGAGCTCTTCGCGACCGACGAGACGCCACCGTCGCGGCTCGAGATGCGCAAGCAGCTGAAGAAGATGCAGGACGCGCTCGGCGACGTGCAGGACGCGGCCGTGCAGCGCGAGTGGCTCAATGCTCACGGGGACGAGGTCGGTCCGATCGACGTGCGCTTGAAGGATATCGATGAGCGCGACGCCGTGGCCCGAGCCGCGTACGGTGAGCGCTTCGCCCAGTTCGTCGTCATCGAGTAATACAGCACGATGCTCGACGCCGACACCCTGCGCGATCGCCTGACGGAGTGGCTCCCGGCGCGCCTTGGAGTTCCCTCGGTCACCGTCACGGATCTCACGCCACCGAGCGGAACGGGGTACTCGAGCGAGACCTTGTTGTTCACCGCGGACTTCGCGAGTGGCGGCGACACCTACAAGCGCCGCTACGTGGCCAGGCTCAAGCCGACCCGGCAGGGCGTCTTCCCGGAGTACGACATCGACCTTCAGCACGACCTGATGTCCGCGCTCGGTGCGAAGACCACGGTTCCCGTGCCCGAAATGATGTGGCAGGAGCACGACGAGTCCGTCCTCGGTACGTCGTTCTTCGTCATGGAACACGTGCCGGGCCGCGTGCCGACCGACAACCCCCCTTATACGACCGAGGGTTGGATCGCGGACTCGTCGGAGGATCAGCGGCGCACGCTGCACACGAGCGCGCTTGAAGTGATGTGTCGCCTCCATGTGCTCGATCCCGCAGACGCGCTTGGCCAAGTGGCCGACCGGATGCGCCGCGGCCTCGACGAGGAGCTCGCGTACTACGAGTCGTTCTTCGAGTCCGCCGCGCGAGGCCGGCCGCAGCCAGTCGCCGAGAAGGCGTGGGAGTGGGTGCATGCCAACCGGCCGAAGGGTGAGCAGCCGCTCGGGATCTCCTGGGGCGACTCGCGCATCTCGAACATGATCTTCGGGGCCGATCTCCGTCCCGCGGCGGTGCTCGACTGGGAGATGGCGTCGCTCGGCGATCCCGAGATGGACCTCGGCTGGTGGTTGTTCCTCGACCGACACTTCACCGAGGGCGTGGGTGTGCCCCAGCCCGCGGGTTTCATGACTCGAGCGGAAACCATCGCCCGGTGGGAAGAGCACGTCGGCCGGTCCGCCCACAACGTGGACTTCTACGAGATGTACGCCGGGTTCCGCTTCGCGGTCGTCATGATGAGCCTCGCCAGGATGTTCGTCGAGGACGGCCTCATGCCGGACGACACCGATTTCGACCGCAACAACACGGTCACCCAGTGCTTGGCCCCCATGCTCGGCCTGCCCCCTCCCGGGGAGTGGTCGCCGGGATGGTGACTGACTAGTCCTGCGGGCCGGGAGACAAAAATAGGCCGTAGTGGGGTGAAGACGACCCTCCAACCGTCCGATGGATACCTGTCCCGTCGCTCAATGGTGAGGAGAGTCGTGAGAGCACGACAGCCCCGGCGTCGCCCCACCATCGTGTGGGTGCCGGTAGGCACGAACGTTGCACTGGTGGCACTCGCCGCCCTCATGAACGATCGCGTCGCCGTTGGTCTGACCGCGGTCGGCGCCGTTGTGGGCACGGGCGCGGTGCTGCTGCACCTCCACGAGTCAGATCTCGACAAGGAGCGCATCGCCCACCTTCAGGCGGCGATCCCACAGCTCACCGCATCGCTCGACGCCGATGCAGCGGTGAATCTCGCGCCGAAGCCGTCCTCGGTGGTCTCCGAAGTGTTGCGGCAACAACGGGCGGCGGTGCTGCACGGCAGCGCCGTTCCCGGCACCAACGCCGTGAATCCGATCACGATCCCTCCCGCCGTACCCATCGACCGCGGCTGACAACCCGCGCGCTACCGTGCCATCAGCCCGGTCGAAAGGGGCTTCGGTGGCAGTGACGATCGACGACGCACTCACCTATCGGGGGTTCTCGAAGGCCGAGCTCGTCGACGACTACCGGACGGCGTTGGTCAGCCGAGCGCTCGACGATCGCGAGATCAGCCTGCAGAAGCAGAGCCGAGTCTTCTTCCAGATCTCCGGCGCAGGACACGAGGCGTTGCTGCTGGCGCTGAGCCATTCGCTGCGCGCCGGGTACGACTGGTTCTTCCCGTATTACCGCGACCGCGCGCTCGCTCTGGGGTTGGGCGTCACCCCGCGCGAGATCCTCCTGCAGGCGGTCGGCTCCTCCGAGGACCCCGCGAGTGGCGGCCGGCAGATGCCGTGCCACTGGGGCCACCGTGAGAAGAACATCGTCACGCAATCGTCGGCCACCGCGTCGCAATGCCTCTCGGCCGTCGGTTGTGCGGAGGCGACCCGCTACATCCAGGGTCGGAACCTTCCGGGCTGCGACGCCAACGGCGACGAGATCACCTACGTCTCGTTGGGCGAGGGATCCACGAGCGAGGGGGAGTTCTGGGAATCGCTCAACACCGCCTGTCGCCTGCACTTGCCGATCCTGTATCTGGTCGCCGACAACGGCTACGCCATCTCGGTGCGAGCCGAGGATCAGTCACCCGCTCCGATCTCGGAGATGGTGCGCGGCTTCCGGGGCCTGGCGATCACGAAGATCGACGGACGCGACTACTTCCAGGCGCGCCATTTTGGCGCGCGGGCCGTCGCGCGCGTCCGCGCCGCAGAAGGCCCAGGTCTGATCCACGCCAAAGTCACACGGCCGTACTCGCATTCGGCCGCCGACACCCAGTCGAAGTACCGAACGGCCGAAGACCTCGCCGACGAGGCCGCCCACGATCCGATTCTCGTCCTCGAGCATGAGCTCGTGAAGGGTGGCGTGCTCACGGCGGACGATGTCGAGCGCATCCGCGACGAAGCCAAGGGCATCGCCACGAGAGCGGCGAAAGAAGCGTTGGCCGCGGAGCGACCCGATCCCGCCTCCGTGCTCGATCACGTGTACGTCCGGCCGCCGATTCCTGATGAATCCGAGCCCGGCACCGATGGCGAGGTCGTTGCGTTCGGCGAAGCGATTCGTCGCACGCTGCACGAGTTGATGGCGGCCGACGAGCGCATTCGCGTGTTCGGCGAAGACGTCGCCGATGCTCCCGAGGCGCTGATCAACGAAGTCGAGGGCAAGGGCGGTGTGTTCGGAACGACCGCGGGGTTGCAGCGCACGTTCGGTATCGCACGCTGCTACAACACACCTTTGGCCGAAGCGAACATCGTCGGTCGCGGCATCGGGCAAGCGGTGCGCGGGTTGCGCCCGTGCCCCGAGATCCAGTTCTTCGACTACATCTGGCCCGCCATGCAGCAGATCAAGACCGAGGCAGCAACCATCCGGTGGCGCTCCAACGGCGCGTGGTCGTGCCCGATGGTGTTGCGGGTCGCGATCGGTGGCTATCTGACGGGTGGAGCGATCTGGCACAGCCAGTGCGGTGAGTCGATCTTCGCCCACGTGCCGGGGCTCATCGTGATGTTCCCGTCACGGGCGCGTGATGCCGCCGGAATGCTGCGGGCCGCCTTCCGGTGCGAAGACCCCGTGTTGTTCCTGGAGCACAAGCATTTGCTGCGCCAGAACTACACGAAGGACCCGTTTCCCGCGGATGACTACGTGGTGCCGCTCGGGAAGGGCGCGATCGTGCAGGAGGGCACTGACCTCACGATCGTCACGTACGGCGCCACCGTCGAGCGCTCGCGCCAGGCGGCTGCCCAACTCGAAGATGCTTCCGTGGAGATCATCGACCTGCGGTGTCTGCTGCCTTGGGATCAGGAGCTCGTCGCCGAGTCGGTGGCCAAGACGGGACGCGTGATGGTTGTGCATGAAGACATTCGCACGTGCGGGTTCGGCGCCGAGGTGGCGGCGTGGATCGCGCAAGAGTGCTTCTCGTCGCTCGACGCCCCTGTGTCACGCGTCGGCGCCCTCGACTGCCATGTGGCCTACGAGCCCACGCTCGAAGACGCCATCCTCCCGCAGCCCCACAACATCGCCGACGCCGCCCGCAAGGTGCTGTCCTATTGACGAAATCCCACTCAGACATACACAGATCTGTGTACGAATGAGTGGGATTTCGTCAGGTGGGTTCGGTGTCGAGGGGGACCACGGCGACGCGGTAGCCGCCTTCCTCCAACGCACGCACGAGCCGGTCTGCGTGCTCGCGGTCCATCGTCTCCACGGCGAGCTCCACCTCTGTCGTGCGAATCGGTGCGGCCGCGAACAAGCGCTGGTGATGCACTTCGACGATGTTGCCGCCGGCGTTCCCGACGACGGCGGTGAGCAGCGAGAGGGAGCCGGGCCGGTCGTCAAGCCAGACGCGGAGCCGCGACAGGCGTCCGCTGTGCACCAACCCGCGCAACACCACCGATGACAGCAACCGAGGATCGATGTTGCCGCCGGTGAGCACGACGCCGACCCGCTTGCCGGCAAACCGATCGCGGTGCTCGACGATCGCCGCGAGCCCAGCCGCCCCGGCGCCTTCGGCGATCACCTTCTCGATCTCCAGGAACAGGTTCACGGCTTCTTCGATCGACTGCTCGTTGACGGTGAGGATCTCCGCGCCAGCCTCGGACAGCAGCGCCGACGTGAGGGCCCCCGCGTGCGCCACTGCGATGCCGTCGGCCATGGTCGGCCCGCCGGGAACCGGGCGGTCGTCGTGGGCCAACGCTCTGGCCATCGACGGATACGCCTCGGTTTGGGCGCCGACGAGTTCGACGTTGGGTGCGATCGCGCGGGCGACGACGCTCATCCCCGCGAGCAGGCCGCCGCCACCAACCGGCGTGACCATGGCATCGAGATCGGGATGGTCAGCCAAGAGTTCCAGCGCGACGGTGCCTTGCCCTGCGATGACGTGCTCGTCGTCGAACGGATGCACCAACGTGCGGCCTTCGCGTTCAACGAGTTTGTGACCGAACTCCATTGCGTCCGCCACGCTCTCGCCGTGCAGCTCCACACGAGCGCCGAGCGCTTTCGTGCGGCCAACCTTCACGTACGCGGTCGGTCGGGGCATGACGATGGTGGCGTCGATCCCGAGCAAGCGGGCGTGGCGAGCCACGGCTTGCGCGTGGTTTCCCGCGCTCACGGCGACGACACCGGCGGCGCGCTCCGCGTCGGTCAAGCTCAGCAGTTTGTTGCGGGCGCCACGCTCTTTGAACGACGCCACGAATTGAAGGTTCTCGAACTTCACGACCACCGTGCACCCGAGTAGGTCCGACAGCGTCTGCGAGATCGTGCTCGGCGTGTGCACGACCGCACCGGCGATCGCCGTCGCAGCGGCCTCGACGTCGGCCAGCGTCACTGCGCTCATCGGACGGCGGCGTGCGCGTTGAGGAGGTGCGCGATCGCGATCGTGACTCGGCGAGCGGTCGGGAGATGAAGGAACTCATTCGGCCCGTGAGCGTTGGTGTCAGGACCCAATACGCCAGTGATCACGAACTGCGCGTCGGGAAACCGCTCACCGAGCATCGCCATGAACGGAATGGTGCCGCCCTCGCCGACGGTACGCGCGGGCTCGCCGAACGCCGCCATTGATGCTTCATCGAGCGCGGCGGCGAGCCACGGCGCCGTCGGTGGCGCATTCCAACCTTCGGCCAAGTCGTTGGCCTCGACCTCGATGCTCGCTCCGTACGGGGGGTCGGCGGTCAGAACCCGCACGAGCGCGTCGCGGGCCACATCCGGATCGCACATGGGCGGCAGCCGGAATGACAGCTTCGCGGTGGTGTACGGCCGCAACACGTTGCCGCCGTCCGCGGGTGTCGGGACACCGGCCATGCCGATCAGCTCCATCGCGGGTTGCCACGTCTTCGCCGCGACCTGAGCGATCGCATCTGCATCGACCGCAGTGGCGCCATCGACGAACGGGAAGCGCTCCGAAAAGTCGGCGCCGAGCTCGTTGGCCGTTTCGGTCAGCTCCTTCTCGCGGTCGATGGGCATCGGTACGTGCAGTTCGGGCACGAGGATCTCGCCGGTGGCTTCCTCCTCCACCCGCGAGAGCAGCCGTCGCAGGATCCGGAACGTGGAAGGCACGACACCACCAGCCGCGCCGGAGTGCACGCCCTCGGTCAGCACCCGGACCGTGAGCGTGAGACCGACCAAGCCGCGCAGCGACGTGGTCAGCCACAGTCGGTCCCACGTCGGACATCCCGAGTCGAGGCACACCACGAGGTCGGGGCGGCCGATGCGATCGGCCAGCGCGTCGATGTACGCCGGCAAATCGGGACTGCCTGACTCCTCGCTGGCCTCGATGATCACCACGAGACGGGCGTGTTCGCCACCGGCCGATTGCACCGCTTCGATCGCGGTGAGCGCGGCGAACGCGGCGTAGCCGTCGTCGGCCGCACCCCGGCCGTAGAGGCGGTCGCCCTCCAGCACCGGGTCCCAAGGACCGAGGCCGTCGCGCCATCCGACCATCTCCGGTTGCTTGTCGAGATGGCCGTAGAGCACGACGGTGCCGGCGGCGGTACCGTCGATCTCGGCGACGATCACCGGCGAGCGACCCTCGAGCTGCTCGACCGAGACCTGCATCCCGGCAACCGGGCGTGCCTTGATCCACGCGCTCACCAGCTCGACCGCGCGGGCCATGTGGCCGTGCTCCGCCCACTCGGGATCGAAGCCGGGGGACAGGTTGGGGATCCGGATGAAGTCTGTGATGGCCGGGAGCGCCGCTTCGGCCCACACGCGAGTCACCCGTTCGGCAACACTCTCGGCTTCCATGCACGTCAACGTAATGGGGCGGCAGCGAGTGACCAGGCTGCGGGGAGGCGGGTGATGAGCCGCGTCGTGGTGGTGGGCAGCTTGAATGTTGATCACCGCGTTCGGGTCGAGCGTTTTCCCGAGGTGGGAGAGACGATCACGGCGGAGGGGTACGCGTTCGGACTCGGCGGCAAGGGGTTCAACCAGGCCGTCACCGCCGTGCGGATGGGCGCCGAGGTCGTGATGGTTGGCTGCGTCGGAGCCGACGCGGACGGCAATCTGCTCGTGCAAGCGCTGTGGGACGAAGGAGTCGACGCGAGCTACGTCCGTCGCTCGGAGCAGCCAACCGGTCGTGCGCAGATCACAGTCGATCGCGAGGGTCGGAACTCGATTGTGGTGACGCCGGGCGCGAACTCGGCGACGTCGTTCCCGTCCGCCGCGCTCGAAGGCGCTGATGTGTTGCTGGCTCAGCTCGAGTGTCCCCTCGATGTGGTCACTGCAGCGATGGCCGCAGCGAGGGCCGCGGGCGTGACAACGATGTTGAACCCGGCTCCGGCGCAGGTACTCACAAACGAGTTCTTGGCGCTCGTGGACTATCTCGTGCCGAACGATGCCGAAGCTGACCGACTCGGACGTGTGTCGTATCGCGGTACCGCGGTCATCACTGGCGGGGCCCGCGGCGCGCTCGTGCTGGTGCCGGGGCACGAGCAGCACCGGCTCCCGGCGCTGTCCGTGCCGGTGGTCGACACCACCGGCGCCGGCGATGCGTTCTGTGGCTGCTTCGCTGCTGCGATTGCCGATGGGTGCAAGCTCGCCGAGGCGTTGCAGCGAGCGATGGCCGCAGGCGCGCACGCCGTGACGACCGAAGGCGCGTTCGCGTCGCTGCCAACTGCGGCCGACGTCGACCGCCTTCTCGCGCGGTAGCCACCGACGGACTGGGAACCAGGCGGCGAGCGCGCCTATCGGGGCAGCCCGAGGACCCGTTCGCCCAAGATGTTGCGCAGGATCTGAGCCGTGCCGCCCATGATCGTGTACGCGGGCGCGTAACACAGGGCCCGCGCCGCTCTCGCGCCGAGTCCGTTCTCGGGCCCCCACAGCAGCGCGTGCGGGCCGAGCACTCGCACGCAGAATGACGCCAATCGCTGCTCGAACTCCGTACCGAACGTCTTCGTGGCCGCGGAGAATCCCGCGGGCGCCTGCCGCAACGTCTCGCGCAGCACGAGGAGGCGGCCGATGCGGTAGCTGGTCTCGATTGACGCCAACTCCTGGCGCACCAGACGGTCTTGTGTGTCGACGAGACCGGACGTCATCAGGTCGCGGTACAACGCGTAGTTGGACACGAGGCGGTCGATCCCACCGCGCTCGTGCTCCATCTGGCGCATCAGTTGCCGGAAGCTGTTGTTCTCCTCACCGACGAGATGATCGGCAGGAACGCGCACCCCTTCGAAGGTCACCTCGCAGAAGTGGCGGTTCGACGTCATGTCGTCAATCGGACTGACGGTGATTCCCGGTGCGCGCATGTCGATGATCAGTTCGGAGAGCGCGGCGTGCTTCGGAGCGGTTGGATCGGTGCGAGCGACGAGGTAACACCAGTCGGAGAACGCGGCTCCGCTCGTCCACACCTTCTGTCCGTCGACGATCCACGTATCGCCGTCGCGCACGGCGCGCGTGCGCAACGAGGCGACGTCGCTGCCCGCGTCGGGTTCGCTCATGCCGATGCACCACATCGACTCGCCGGCGACGATGCCGGGTAGCCATCGTCGACGCTGCTCGGGGGTGCCGAACTGCAGGAGGGTCGGGCCCATCTGCCGGTCTGCGAACCAGCTGGCTGCGACCGGAGCGCCGTTGGCGATGAGGGCCTCGAACACGATGAAGCGCTCCAGGGGCGTGCGCCCGTGGCCGCCTTCCTCCACCGGCCAGGTCATGCCCAGCCAGCCACGTGCGCCCAGCTCCTTGGCGAACGCGGCATCGTGACCGACGATCCACGAGTCCTCGGGGAACTCACGCTCGGCCGCAGCCTTCAGCGCGACTTCTGTGGCCTCCTCATGAAGGGCGTGGAGATCGTCGGGAAGTGCGAAGTCCATTTCGGCGCGGCTCAGGTTGCTCGCAAACCGACAACCAGGATCTGATCGTCGGGCCCGAACTCGACGAGTTCGGACTTGGGAGGATTGACGACAACTCGGGCCGACGCAGCCAAGCTGTAACCCACCGCCGACGCTCCTTGTGCGATCGCAGCGGCGACCACGGTGGCAAAGGCCACTTCGCCCTCCGGCACGAGTGCGGCTGCCGACCGAAGTTCGACGACGGCACCGTCGGGATCGAACAAGTCGTCGAAGACTTCTTGAAGTTCCGCGCGCTCCGAGAGTTGGGCGATCATCAGGCTGGTCAACGCGTCGCTCACGATGAAGTCGTCGACTCCCGTGGTGCTCGCGATGGCCAGATTGGTCTGGTCGAGCAGCTCCGCCACGATTCGAATGTTGTGAGAAAATCCCGGGGGCCACAGCTTGCGCAGGGTGAGCAACGTGAGCAAGGTCTGCGCATCGGCTTCCGCGACGCTCAGCCCTCGCCGGTAACCCAGGACGATGACCTGATCGAACGGTTCGCCGCCGGCGAGACGAAGCAGATCCTCCGGACCGGCGGCCGTCGCGTGTACGTGCATCGAGGCGTTGTCCAAGGAAATCCCTTCGACTTCTTGGATGTCGACCAGGTCGGCGTCGACCGCCACCTCGATGAACGAACCCGGACTCAGAAACTCGTCGATCTCCTTCAACACCTTCGGTCCGAAGGCGCTCCATCCCACGATCAGCACGCGGATCGGCGGTTCAGCGACGTCACCGGGACGAGCGGGCTCCGGAACCGTGATCTCGCGGAACCCCGCGAACGTCACCTTGTCGTCGTCTTCGGCGATCGCGATGACTTGGTCGCCCGACTGAAAAACGCTGTCGCCGGCGGGATTGAGCTCGACCACTCCGTCAGACGTGAGGCGGCCAATCAGGCAGGCCCGCTCGAACGCGAGGACGGCCTCGCGGTACGGGTGATCCACGAGCTCGGGGACGTCGCAGATGTAGATCTCATCGCCCTCGAAGTCGAGGAGTTCATGGAAGACAGACGCGAGACCGCCCTGGTGACAGGCCTGCGCCGTGATCTCCGCAACGACCTGTTCGGAGTTGATGGTGAGCACCCGGCCGTCGGTCACGGCCCGGACGGTCCGGGCGTTGTCGTTGTGGGCGAGCTCGGCCACGACGTGCGCACGAAGGAAGCTCGGGTCGAGTGTCTTGACCGCGAGGATGGTCTTCACCACGCCGGCGTCTCCTTCGTCGCCGGAGAGCACGATGATCGACTTGGCGCCCCTCACGTTGACGCGCTCGAGATCATCGGGCTTCCATGGGCTACCGGTTCGGCAGACAATGCGCGTGTTCTTGGCATCTGGAACGCGGGTGCGAATCTCCTCATCCATCGTTGTCTTGTCTTCATTGGCGAGCACCACGATCGCCGGACTGTGGACGTTCTCATTCGCAACGACGAGTTCGGTGACGATCAGAGGTAGTCGAGAAGACCAGCCGAGGATCAAGGTGTGTCCGGCCTCCGCGACGGCGCTGCGGCCCTTGTGAAGCTCTTGGACCCGTTGATCGACCGCCGTGGCGATGATGCCGATGAGTGAGCCGGCCAAAAAGATGCCCGACAGCGTGATGAACAGCGCGATGACCCTGGTCGGCCACTCCGTGTCGTTCGCCACCGTGCCGGTGTCGAGCGTGCGAACGAGGCTCTGCCACAGATCCTCGAGCAGTGATCCGTCGAGACTGCCGCCAAAGCTCGCCCGTCCGACATTGAGGACGAGCGCTCCGACCACCGTGGCCATCAGGACAAGCCCGGCCAGCCAGGCGATGAGCACGATCGGTCCACGCGACAGGCTGCTGTCGAACCGGTACCGCAGTCTGACCCGGAGCGGATGTCGTGATGCGTGCACACGCGTGCGCGTCCGCTGCCTCACTCGCTTGCCCCTGGGCACTGCGGTACTTGACGTGTCGGTGCGCTCGTTCACTCGAGGCGACAGCGTAGGGTCGCTCCCGTTGTTGGTCAGATTGATCCGCCCAGAGGAGTACGACCTTGTCGGTTCGCTGACGGTGAAGGCGTACGTCACGTTGGAGGGCCACGTCAGCGAACCGGAGTACGAGGAGGAGTTGGCGGACGTAGAAACGCGCGCCGAGGCGCCCGCCACGTCGGTTTTCGTGGCGGTGAGTGATGCCGGGCGAGTGCTCGGAGGGGTGACCTACGTCGCGGACGAGCGATCCCCGCTGGCGGAGCATTCCGTGGAGGGCGCGGCGTCGATTCGCATGCTCGCCGTCGATGGCTCGGTGCGTAGGTCGGGCGCCGGTGAGGCGCTTGTGCGCGAGTGCATCGAGCGAGCGCGGCACGACGGGCGCAAGGAAGTCGTCTTGCACTCGACGCCGTGGATGACCGCGGCACACACGCTGTATCGGAAGCTGGGCTTCGTGCGCGATCCCGTGCTCGACTGGGAGGTGAGCCCGGAGATCACGCTCTGGTCCTTCCGATTGGCTCTGTAGCGGCCCACCACGTTCGCGGTAGACACCTGCATGGATCTGCACACACTCCTGACGCAAGTCACAGAGAACCTGAACGCGGGCCGAGGCTTCGGGCCTGCGTACCACCACGGCGACAACCTGATCGTCCCCGTGGCCATCGTGGTTGGAGGGGGTGGAGGAGGAAGCGGCGAGCCGGGCCGCGAGGCGGAAACACCGCCCCGACACGGATCTGGTTCCGGTGGTGGCCTCGGGCTGCTGACCTTTCCGCTCGGGGTCTATGTCGTGACGAATGATCGGGTGAAGTGGGTGCCGGCGCTCGACATGACCCGCGTGGTTCTCTCCGCGATCGGGCTTGCGAAGGTCGTCACCAAGATGGCGGCCCGCCGACGATCGGTGCGCACGGGCTGACCTCGATCCTTGATCGCGCCGCGCAGCTCACGTTCACCTCGTCGCTCTTCAACCAAATGGTTGACAACGAGAAACCGCGGACGTAGGTTGTACTCAACCATTCAGTTGAACAAGGAGGTCGTACGTGCCTGACGACCAGCTGTCCCGAGTCTTCGCCGCTCTCGCCGATCCGACGAGGCGCGACATGGTGGCTCGCCTCGCCGTGGGCGACGCCACCGTCGGGGAGCTGGCCGATCCCTACGACGTCTCCGTCCAGGCGGTGTCGAAGCACATCAAGGTGCTGACCGACGCCGGCCTGG
>JBEEGD010000246.1:0-5627 GCA_041166685.1 Acidimicrobiaceae bacterium
CGCACGCGCGACGAAGTCGAGCCCCTCCTGCGTGTGCCGGGCCACACCGTCGAAGATGAAGCCGAGCAGCCGGCTCGTGTCCGGCTGGTACTGGTGCCGCGCGACATCGTTCAGCATCCACTTCATCATCTGGAGTTGATTGAGCGGCAGCAGCGCGATGCGTTGCGCCAACGCAGACGCTCGCGGGTCGAGCTCGTCGTCCGGCACGCACTCGAGGATCATCCCGAGGTCGGCGGCTTCGGTGGCGGAGAGCTCGTCGCCCGTGAACAGGTAGCGCTTGGCTCGTTCGAGGCCGAGCCGGGCCACCCACACCCACGGCGCTTCCGGCACACCCCACACCCGCGCGGGTGGGTAGCCGAACCTCGCCGACTCGCTCGCGATGATGAGGTCGGCGTTCAGGATCATGTCGGTGCCCCCAGCGATGCACCACCCCTGCACCGCGGCCACGGTCGGCTTCGAGATCTCATGCAGCTTGGCGAAGGTGTTGCCGAATCGGCCGATCATCTGCACGTCCACCACGGTGTCCCAGACGCGCTCTGGCGGGCGCGCCTCGGACGCGGGCGCGGCTGTCGACCAGTCGAGCCCGAACCCTGCGCAGAATGCCCGGCCCTCGGCCGCCAGCAGCACGACCCGAACGCTGGAATCCTGCTCGGCGCCGTCGAGCGCAGCATCGAGCTCGTCGCGCAACTGCGGGGTGATCGTGTTGAACTCGTCCGGCCGGCAGAACACCAGCTTTCTCACGGCGCCGTAGTCTTCGATTCGAATCGCACTTCCCACGAAGGAAGACTGTCATGAAGATCCACGTCGATCAGGACCGGTGCGAAGGCCACGGCCGGTGCTACGCGCTGGCCCCGGCCCTGATCCAAGCGGACGACATCGGCAACGGCCAAGAGATCGGCGACGGGGCGGTGCCAGTCGACCAGGAGAAGAACGCGCGTCTGGCCGCCGCCAATTGCCCGGAGCGGGCCGTCATCATCGAGGATGGTCCCTGATGGGCCATCATCCGCCGGTCGACGACTGGGCCACAGACTTCGACCACACCGATGAGGTGTGGGCCGCCAATCCGTTCCCGATCTGGGACGAGCTGCGCGAGAAGTGCCCCGTCGCGCGCTCCGAGCGTTACGCGGGCGTGTGGCTCCCGACCCGCCACGACGACATCTCGGCCATCGCGTACGACACCGAGAACTTCACCTCTCGGAGCATCATCGTCACCGAGTACCGGCCGCCTGACTTCTCACCACAGGGCATCGCACCGCCGATCTCGTCCGACCCGCCGTTCCACCACGGCGCCCGCCGCCTGCTGCTTCCCGCCTTCGCGCCGCAAGCGATCGATCGCCTCGAGCCGGCGACCCGCGCCTACTGCGAAGAGCTCGTCGACGCGCTCGAGGGCCGCGACATCGTCGACGCCGCCGAGGAGTACGCGCAACACATTCCTGTGCGCGTGATCGTCAAGATGCTCGGGTTCCCCGAGGAAGACGCCGATACGTTCCGCGGGTTCGTGAATCACGTGATCGAGGGCGTGTCGCTTCCGATCGAGGAACGGTTCGAAGGGATGGGAGTGCTCTTCGAGTACTTGAAGGCGCAGATCGAGGATCACATCGCCCACCCGCGCGACGACCTCACCACCTTCCTGCTCAACGCCGAGATGGATGGCCAGCCGATCGACATGGGCCACGTCGGCGGAACCATTGCGCTGTTGCTGCTCGCGGGAATCGACACCACGTGGAGTGCGATCGGCGCGTCGCTGTGGCACCTCGCTGGTCATCCGGAGGACCGCAAGCGACTCGTCGCCGAGCCCGAGCTGCTTCCGATCGCGATGGAGGAGCTGCTACGGGCGTATGCACCGGTCACGATGGCGCGGCTCGTCAAGCACGACATGGACTGGAACGGTTGCCCGATGAAGGCTGACGACTGGGTGCTGCTCCCGTTCCCCGCGGGGAACCGTGACCCCGAGGCGTTCGACGATGCCGACAGGGTGATCATCGATCGTGAGGAGAACCGGCACGCCGCGTTCGGCCTCGGCATCCACCGTTGCGCCGGCTCACATCTCGCGCGCATGGAGCTGCGCGTCGCGCTCGAGGTGTGGCTCGAGGCTTTTCCGTCGTTCGAGCTCGCCGACCCGGGTGCAGTGTTGTGGTCAGGCGGCCAAGTGCGCGGTCCGCGCAAGCTGCCGCTGCGCATCACGATGCAATAGGACAACATGAGACCATGACGCAGGTCGCCTCGCCCTTCAGCCCCTTCGTCGGGACGATCGAGCCCATCACCGAGTCCGACGACGCGATCAGGCTCATGCTCGAAGAAGCGGAGATGCCCCCGCTGCTGCCCGCGCTCGCGTACATCACCGGCGACTTGTCACTACTGCGGGACGACCTCCGCCCCGACCCATTGCTGCTCGGGATGCCGCAAGGCGGGTTCACGGAGGACCAACTCGCCGCGGCGCGCGAACTCGCACTGGAGGCACTCATCCGCTTTCGCGACAACGGATCCCAACCCGCGCCGCCACCGTCCGACGAGATCCTCCTCCAGATCATGGAGTTCTCCGTCGGCGGCGCGGACATGGCCGCCTACCTCCCACTGCTCGAGGAGGAGCTGGCGATCCTGGGCGAAGATCGCCGGGCACCCGGGTGGCACGCGGCCGACACTGATTTCCGCGTGGCGATCATCGGCGCCGGGATGTCGGGACTGTTGGTGGCGCACCGGCTGCAGCAGGCGGGGATCGGGTTCGTGATCCTCGAGAAGAACGAGGACGTCGGTGGTACGTGGTACGAGAACAGCTATCCCGGCTGTCGAGTCGACAACCCGAACCACAACTACAGCTACTCGTTCGCGCAGCGTCACGACTGGCCGTTCCACTTCTCGACGCAGGACGTGCTGCTCGACTACCTCCGAGGATGCGCGGACGCGTTCGGTTTGCGGGAGCACATCCGTTTCGGGACCGAGGTCGTGTCAGCCACGTGGTCCGACAGCGACTTGTCGTGGACCGTGCGGGTGCGCACACCCGACGGAACCGAAGAGGTGATCGAAGCCAACGCGGTGGTCAGCGCTGTCGGCCAGCTGAACCGACCATCGATGCCGAACATCGCAGGACGCGAGTCGTTCGCCGGCCCCTCCTTCCATTCCGCTCGTTGGGACCACAGCCTCGATCTGCGCGGCAAGCGCGTCGCGGTGATCGGCACTGGCGCGAGCGCGGTGCAGTTCATCCCCGAGATCGCGCCCGAGGTCGGCGAGCTGCTGGTGTTTCAGCGCACGCCTCCTTGGTTCGGGCCGACACCCGACTATCACGATGCGGTCTCGCCCGGTCAGCAGTGGCTCTACGGCCACGTCCCGTCGTACAGCGAATGGAATCGGTTCTGGATCTTCTGGCGGATGGGCGATGGCGCGCTGGAAGCCGTGCGGGTCGACGACTCCTACGAGCCCAAGGGCCAAGCCGTGAGCGCGATGAACGACTTCGTCCGCATGATGCTCACGGAGTACATCAACATGGAGTTCGCGAGCCGGCCGGACCTGCTGGCGCACGTCGTGCCGACCTACCCGCCCGGATCGAAGCGGATGCTGCGCGACAACGGCGTATGGGCCGGCGCGCTCACACGCGAGAACGTGCAGCTGATCAGCGACACGATCCGCGAGATCACGCCCAAGGGCGTCGTGACCGAGGACGGAACGGAGCACGCCGTCGACGTGATCATCTACGGAACGGGATTCACCGCCTCGAGATTCCTCACGCCCATGACCGTCACCGGGAGCGGAGGGATCGACCTCCACGAGCACTGGAACGGTGATGCCCGCGCGTACCTCGGCGTCAACGTGCCGGGTTTCCCGAACCTCTTCTGCCTCTACGGCCCCAACACCAACATCGTCGTCAACGGCAGCATCGTGTACTTCTCCGAGTGCGGCGTCCGGTACATCCTCGGATGCCTGAAGATGCTCCACGAAGGCGAACATCGCGCGTTGGACGTCCGCAAGGACGTGCACGACGACTTCAACGAGCGCGTCGACGCCGAGAACCGGCGGATGGCGTGGGGTTGGTCCGACGTGAACAGCTGGTACAAGAACGACCTCGGCCGCGTCGCCCAGAACTGGCCGTTCACCCTGCTCGAGTACTGGCAACGCACCCTCGCCCCCAACGAAGACGAGTACGTCCTCCTCGACTAGCCCCGCGCTGCCAAATCCCACTCAGACCTACACAAAACTGTGTACGTCTGAGTGGGATTTCGCCTTCTGGTCCGGGAGCCGGGCGTACGCTGGCGCTCCCTATGGCGGACACTCCTCAGAAGGCGTTGGCGCTGATCGTGGCCCGCGAGCTCGCCGCGAACCTCGCGACGCCGATGTTCCTGATCGATGCCAGTGGCGATCTGGTCTTCTACAACGACGCGGCTGAGCAGATCATCGGCAAGCCGTTCGGCGAGATCGGGACGATCAACGCACTCGAATGGGGCGAGATGCTCAAGATGACGACATCCGAGGGCGGACCTCTGCGTCGACGCGACACCCCTCCGTACATCTCCTTCATGGAACGACGTCCGGCCCACTCGACATTGCGAGTGACCGCGTTCGACGGCACCGTTCGGGAGCTCGAGGTCACCGCGTACCCGCTCTTCGCCAAGGCGGACGAGATGCACGGCGTCGTGGCGATCTTCTGGGAGAAGGGCACCGCGTGAACATTCGCATCTGGGGCTGTCGCGGTTCACTCGCCGCGCCCGGACCAGAAACGATGCGCTACGGCGGCAACACCAGCTGCGTGGAGCTCGAGACTTCGGATGGCGTTGCGATCGTGCTCGACGCCGGGACCGGAATGCGCCCGCTCGGCATGAAGCTCGCCGCGGCAGGTGTGCGCGAGGTGCACGTACTGCTCAGCCATCTGCATCTCGATCACCTGCAAGGGCTTGGGTTCTTCCGACCGCTCTTCGATCCCGACGTACACGTGCACATCTGGGGGCCGCCTTCACCCGTGCAACCGCTCGAGGAGCGGATCGCGCTGTACCTCTCGCCGCCGCTCTTTCCCGTCGGCCTGTCCGCCATCCCGGCAACGCTGACGTTCCACGACGCGCCGGCGGAGCCCATCTCCATCGGCTCGGCTGAGGTGGTCGCTGCGGCCGTGACCCACCAAGGTCCGACCGTCGGGTATCGCATCACCGACGGCGGCGCGTCGCTCTGTTACCTGCCGGACCACGAGCCGTCATTGGGAATGGTGCTGAAGGACACCGAACCCGAATGGATCTCAGGCCTAGGGCTCGCGCGTCGGGTCGATGTCCTGCTGCACGACGCCCAGTACGGCGACGGGGAGTACCCCGACCATGTCGGTTGGGGTCACTCGTGCATCGAGCACGTCGTGGAGTTCGCTCGTAAGGCGGAGGTGGGTCGGCTCGTGCTCTTCCATCACGACCCGTACCACAACGACGACGAACTCGATGCGCTGTTGACGACCGCCACCAAGCTGTTCGACCGAGGCGACGACGCGGTCGAACTGGCCTACGAGGGCATGCACATCGAGCTCGGTTCGCCCTTCTCGAGGCAATAGGGGCCGGTTACCGGCCCTCATTGCCTCGAGTTTGAAGCTGGCATGCTGGGCGATGTCATGCACGAGGAACTGGGGTTCTACACGCTCGCCGGCGCGCCGGAATCACCAC
>JBEEGD010000247.1:0-3101 GCA_041166685.1 Acidimicrobiaceae bacterium
GTGATACGCGGGCTGCGCGCCGGCTTCGCCCTCGGCGATGACCGACCTGAACACCGCGTTGACCCACTCGAGGAGGGGCGGCACGGTGCGGAAGTTCTGCCCTAGCTGCTCCACGCCGTCGGGGAACAGCCGCTTGGTGCGGTCCCACAACGAGATGTCGGCGCCGCGGAAGCGGTAGATGGATTGCTTCGGGTCACCGACCACGAGGATCTTTCCGGCGCGCAGCACGGCCTCGGGCCACGGGGGCGGTGGGAGCGACGGATTGTCGGCGGCCAGCGCGAACGCAATGTCGAGCTGCAGCGGATCGGTGTCCTGGAACTCGTCGATGAGAATGACGTCGATACGGTCGGCAAGCGCGACGCGAACCTCCTGGTTCGCGCGCAGCAGATCGCGAGCATGCACGAGCAGGTCGTGGAACTCGAGCCGACCGTCGTCGCGCCGTTCCTCGACGCCCGACAAGGTGAACGCCTGCAGCCGGGGCATGAATCGCTGCAACACGGTGGTGCGCAGTTCGCCGATCAACTCCGTGCGCGCCTCATCGGCCGCGGTGAGCGACCTGAGGATTTCCTTCTTGTCATCGCCCCAGTCGCCGGCCTTGCCCTGATTGCTCGGCTTCCAGGGCCTGGGGGTCAAGAGGCGAATGACTTCGAGCTCGTCGCCGGCGGCTGTCGCCTCGTCGAGGCCGGCCAGCAACGTTCCCCACACCGTGACCAAATCGAGGAGCTTGTCGTCTTCCCGGTGCCAGTGCGGTTCGGCGACCTTGATGGCCTCGCGAATCGGCTCAGTGATGGTCATGACGTCGACGGCGGGCGACGGTGGCACCGGGAACTCGACCCCGACCAGCGCGTCCCATCGTTGGTGCAACAACCGAGCCACGTCGCGCAGCCGATCGGTGTAGAAGCCGAGTGCGTGCAATCGGAGAAGATCAGTGGCCGCGGTGTCGTCCTCGAAAAGCTCGTCGCGAAAGCGTGTCCAGCGTTCCACGAACCGGACCCGCGCTTGCACCTCGTCGTCGACGTCGAAGACGGGGGCCAGGCCGACGTCGAGGGGATGCTCCGCGAGGATGCGTTGCGCGAATCCGTGCAGTGTCGTGATCGTCGCCCGATCGATGTGCGAACGCGCGATGGCGCAGCGCAGCTGCTCGTCGTCAGGCAACGCATGGTCGAGTGAAGCCCTCTCGAGCTCTCCTCGAATTCTGTCGCGCAACTCGGCGGCGGCGGCTTCCGTGAACGTGATCGCCACCAAACGCGAGATGTCGGACACGGTGCCCGTGGCGACGAGTCGCACGACTCGATCCACGAGCACTCTCGTCTTGCCGGTGCCCGCCCCCGCCTCGACGAAGAGATTGCGATCGAGGTCGGTGCGGACGCGCTCGCGCACGTCGTGGTCGACCGGAAGGGTGTCGGCGAAGAGCGTCACGGCACCGGCTCCGGCTCGCCTTCGGAGAGCGTGACGTAGGGCTCGAGCTCGTCACGCGTTCGGATGGTCAACCACTGTTCGCCCCGGGTGGAAGAACAGAGGCCGTCGAACGCGCAGAACCGGCAGTTCGTGTGCGACGGGCCGGTAGCCGGTCGCCAGTCGTCGTCGCCGGGGCGCGCCGGGAAAAGACCTTCCTCGATGCCGTCGACGATCGTTCGGACCACCGACTCGAACCGCGCCGTCGCAGCACCGTCGATGGGACCGCCTTTCATCTGGATGGCACCGCGCTGGCCGACGAACCAGTAGTAGGCCTCGACCAGCTCGGCGTCGGGAAACTGGGCGCGGGCCGCGAGCGCGTAGATCGGAAGCTGCAACAGCCGGCCCCTCGCGACGATGTCGTGCTGCTCGTGCTCGGCGTCGATGACCCCGTAGTCCCAGGCGCTGCCGGTCTTGTAGTCGAGCACCACGAGCTTGCGCCCGTCGGGCGACTGGTCGATGCGATCGACCCGTCCGCCGAAGTTCAACCTGCGACCAGCGCCGAGATCGATCTGCACCGGTGGTGTCGGCTCACCTTCGAAGCCGAACGCGAGCTCGACTTCGGCCGGCGCGACCCCGACCAGTCGCGGGTCGGTGCCATCGGCGTCGAGGATCCGACGCAGGTGGCGTCGAAGTGCGCCCCATTCCGCCTCCCACAGAAGCGGCCGACCGGTGAGGCCCCGAGCTCGGAACATGGCCTCGAACTCGTCCGCGACCGACAGCAGCTCGTCGTAGTCCGCTGGCGTCCAGACGGCATCGGCCCGACGCCCGAGCCGTTGGCGGAAGAAGCGCTCGAGAATTGTGTGTACGAGCGTGCCTCGGTCCATCGGCGTGATCGTCTCGGCCTCGCCGGGGTCTTCGAGCTCACGCAGGCCGAGGACACGAGACAGGAAATACGAGAAAGGACAGGTCGCCCACTGCTGCAGACCCGTAGGCGAGCGCGGATGCTGAAGGTCGTCGGCGAGTTCGGGCCAGCGCCCGACTGAGCCGGACCAGACGGTGAAATCGCCTCGTGCTCGAGCGCCGCCGGCGATGAGGCCGCGCTCGAGACCGGCGGCTCCCGTCAACGGAAGCCGACCGACTGGGTGACCCGCGGCGCGCGCCCGTAACAGCTCCGCAAGGTCGAACTCTGCCGGCGTGGCGGGGCCACCGCCGGTGGCCAGCCACCACTCGAATGACTCGACGTCGACGCGCTCGCCTTGCACTTGCGAAAGGAACGCCGACGGCTGTTGGGCACGCTGATTGCGAGGATCAGCCGCCGGAAACGTGATGACCGCGTGAGCCGCAGCCGCCAGCACCGCGCGGATGTCGCGTTCCTCCTGTTCGGCCGACGTGCCTCGCGGCCGCATCGCGCCACCCGCCGCCAAGCGCTCGCGCTCGGGGAGCAGCGCGTCGTCGCGGCCTCGGGGTGGAAAGGTGCCTTCCGCGGCGCCGACAACCACGACGAGATCGAGATCGGCGCCGACGACATCAACGAGCCGGCCAACGAAGACACCGTGACCAAAACGTCCGACCCTGCCCGCGGGCCGCTGCAGCTCGTGAGAGAACAGCCGCACGAACTCGTCGAGGTCGACGGCAGGGCCGATGCCCTCCAATTGCGCGAGCTCATGAAGGACATCGATCACCGCGGCGCGAGCCCGACGATC
>JBEEGD010000248.1:0-5278 GCA_041166685.1 Acidimicrobiaceae bacterium
CAGGCGATGATCGCCGTTGAAGTCGGCGAGGATCGTCTGTCGGGGGTGCTGGGTACGCGGAACCGGCCCATCGAACAGTTCACCGGTGGCGTCGCGCAGGTTGCCGCGACCGTCGCTCACGAGGATCGTGAGCGGGTACGTGTCGATCGACGACCAGCGGAGGTGTGTGACTACAAGATCCGCAACTCCATCGCCTGTCAGGTCGCCAGCCGCGAGTTCCGCCACCGAAAACGCGACGACCGAGGTCCGTTCACCCTCGGATGACGGTGTGATCGCCGCAACGTCCCGGCGCGGCGCGAACGTCGGCACCATGCCCATGTTCGGCGTTGTCTGGCCTGTCGACGGCATCGGCTTCCCCGTGCTGACCCTCGACGATGCCGCCTCGGTGCTGTCATCGGAGCTACACGAGGACATCGCCAGCGCCAACGTCATGGCAACCACGGGCGCGAAGGTGACAAGGCGGTGCCGTGTGGGGAGCATCGAGTCCTGCTCGCGATGGCGGGTGCACAACCCATACGTCCTGGTCGCCGGACGGTCGCCACATCGCGTACGTGATTGGAAGCCGTCATTGGTGAGCAGCGTCTTGGCGCCACTCGCAACGTCCACTTCGACCAGCGCGGCTCAGGCCGTCGCCATCGGACCGCGACGGTCCGTGGATCGAACGTCGAGCGCGGGCTCACGCGACATCGCCCAGCCGAGCCACATGAAGCCGACAGCCACGGGCGCGAGCAGCGACAGGAACCACGGGCCCGCGTCGAGTCCGGCGATCACCATCGCGGCGACAACCGTGAGCGCGAAGAGCGGCGACATCGTGAAGAGCACGACGGCCGGAATGGGGAGGACACGCGCTCGGATCATCCCGACGCCGAGGAGGGTCATGATCAGCAGCCACTCGACGGCGAGGACCAAGGGTCCGGCATAGAGGGCCGGTGTGGCGATGAACGGCGCGGCGAGAAACCACCAGAACGCGACGCGGCCGAGGCGGCCCAGGCCGCCGTGCCGGCGTCGGATCCCCCACATGCCGATCGCGAACGCGACGAACCCCGCGGTCATGCAACCGAGGAACGCACCATGGATCACGCCCTTGGACGTGACCGCGTTGCCGGTTTGGCCCCCGGCGATCAGTACCACTGATGCGATCGCGGCGACGCCGGAGCGCCTCGTGAGCGTCGTGGAGACGGCCCCGCCGCGCTTGGCTTCCTCGGCAAAGACCTTCGCCACCAGCGCGGCCGATCCGAAGCGGCCCAGCACTTGCGCTTCGGCGGCAGTCGTCGGAATGCCCTCAGCGGTGAGACGGTCGACGGCGGTGTACAGATGGTCCGCGGCCTCATCGACGATGTCGTCGGCGTCGTCGAGTTTCGCGACCGAGTACCGCAGCTCGGTGAGGTACGCCTCGATCACGCGGGATTCGGCCATGCCACGCTCTTCTCTTTGAGCACGCTCCGCACGGCAGACGCGAATGCCTGCCACTCCACACGCTTCTCGTGTACCGCGCGGTGACCACCGGTGGTGAGCGAGTACACGCGCCGGCGCCGGCCGGTTGAGTCCTCCCAGGACGACTCCAGCAACCCGGCCCGTTGGAGCCGGTGCAACGCGGGATAGATCGTTCCCTCGGGCAGGTCGAGGGCATCGCCGGTGCGCCGTTTGAGCTCCTCGATCACGGCATAGCCATGCCGCGGGCCGTCCTCGACGACGGCCAGGAGAAGCAGATCGAGGTGACCCTTCAACGCTTCTGCTCGCATACCTAGCATTACAAAGCATAGTGAGGCGATGGTCAATGACCGGTTCTGCGCAAACCGAGCGAGGCGCAACAATCAGTACAAGAAAGCTGGCGCGGCCGCCGAGGTTTGCGAGGACTTCGTCAGCCGGACGCCTCCGCATGGTGCGCTGTCGAGGGAGCCACAGCGTGTCACTCGCACGGCAAGCCTTTGGCGTGTACTCGGTCAGTTCTGGGATCCCTGGTGCTCACGGCAGGCCGCCTTGTCTTGACAGTCCACGCCGTCGCCTCCGGCGTCAAGCGCGCCGACCATGATGGGGATGACGAGGACGAAAGCGACGACCCCGGCGGCGACAGCGGTCGTGGCGGCTCGCCGGTCGTTCGGGTACGCACGTGTTGATCGCATCGATGACGCCCCCCGCACCAGCCCGGTGAGTGCCAGGGGTAACCCGAGGATCAAACCGAGTAGGTCCCAGAGGAACAGCCCGACTAGCCCGGTGATGGCCAAACCCGCGAGCGCATAGATGCGCGCGTTGCGCGCGGCGGGCACGCCGAGGTCGACGTGGAGTGGCCTGTCTGCTTCGTTGGTCATGGTGTCTCCTTTATCGGCTACGGATCCACACGAGGACCACCAGTAGCGCCAGCGTCGCTACGAGGACTGCGGTGATCACCGCCGTGGCGATCATGCGCCGTCGGCGCTCCGCTCGGTTGACCGCCTCACGAATGTCATCGAGCAACTGCGGCGACGGTGATACGGCGTCGTGCACCTTGGAAAGCGTTTGGCGTAGCAGTTCTTCTTGAAGCGTCATCGTGCGTCGCCCATCGAGTCGCGCAGTGCTTCCAGACCCCGGCGCACATGCGTCTTGACCGAGTTCACCGACAGGCCAAGAGTCGACGCGATCTGCCGCGGCTCGAGGTCGGCGTAGTACCGCAGCACGAGACACTCCCGTTGACGGTCAGGAAGCACGCGCAGCACGGCGACCATGGCCCGTTCAGATTCGTTCAACAAGGCATCCACCTCGGCCGACGGAACCGAAGCGACCGTCGCGCGGTGCCGTTGTGCAACCTCAGCGCGGCGAAACTCTGATCGAGCGAGGTTGAAGGCGATCGACCGCAGGTAACTCGAGGCCAGATTCGGGTCGCGAACCCGATGCCACGACATCGCGAGCCGCACGAAGGCCTCTTGCGCCAGGTCCTCCGCCATCGTCTTGTCGCCGGTGAACACCCAAAGCATGCCGATGAGCGATCGGTTCTCGCGCTCATAGATGGCGCCGAGAAGGTCGTCGTCCATGTGTGGTCGGCTCATCCCGTCGCGTGACGCCCCGGTCGAGGCAAGTCGAACCCCGAGCACATCTTCCACCATTGAATCTGACGCTCGACGGCCCTCATCGGGTGACACTCTGACCGCCTTATCGCTACCGGATGATGTGAGTCGCACGACGCCAAGGGATGTCGAAGCGCGCAACATGACAACAGCAGATCGGGCATGCTTCCCCGAATGCCATCCGCCTCCCCACGACAGCGGCGTCTGCTTGCCGTCGTCATCGCGTGCGCCGTCGTGTTTGTGGGAGACATCGTCATGTTGAACATCGTGGGTGAGGTGTCGGATGATTTGTGGCTCCTCGTAGTACCCGTCGCGCTCCTGATCGTTCCCGTGATCGGCGTCATCGCGCTGTTCAAGCTGCTCACCGGACGCGCCGGCGAAGCGTGAACTTCCAAACGGCAGCCGGGGCCAGGTGTCGCTCGACCGGATGCCCACTGTGACCACCTAGGGGACGTCCTTCGGAGGCAGCGGGCAGGTCATCACCGCGAGGGAGTGTTGAGCCGCCCGGCTACGAGCCGCCGGCCGGATCTCAGTCAGGCAATGATTGACGAGTGCTCATTCACGAGTGGGACGCTGGCACTGAAGGCGAGTGGCGCTCGTTTATCGCGACGCATGGGTTCGGGGAGCTGATCGCTGCCGGTCGACACCGCGATGTACCTGTCGTTGTGCCGACGCAGTTCGTGCTCATCGACAACGAGCTACTCCTTCACCTCGTGGGCCCGAACCCGATCTGGCCGGCCGTCACGGAGAACCCGAATGTCCTTCTCTGCGTGTCAGGTGACTGGACGTACATCCCTTCAAGTTGGAAGGCGATCGAGGAGGAGGACCCGGCAGCCGGCATACCCACGACGTACTACGCGTCCGTGCAGATCGCCGGCACAGCCCGGATCATCGACGATCCCGACGGGGTAGCCGAGGTGCTCCGCAAACAGCTTTCCCACCTGCAGCCCGAGACCGGGGTCGTCGATCCTGCACAGCACGGCTCGCGATTGCGCGCCATCCGCGCGATGAGGGTGGACATCACCGCCGTGCGCTCAAAGTTCAAGTACGGAGGCAATGTGGACGCCGCCCACCGTCTAGCGGTCGCGAACCTCCTTGACGAACGGGATGGCCCGGCCGACCGCGCTGCCGCCTCGCATCTTCGGCGCCGGCTCGGGAACGGCGTCCCCTAGGGCCGGGTCGAGGGCGATCACGAAACTGGGTGATACCGAGCCCTTCGGCCGTCGAGCACGGGAGCGATGTAGCCGGCATTACCGCGCACCTCGTCTCGCGTTCTTGCGCCGCTAGACCCCTCATACGGTGGTTGATGAACGCAAGAACGAGTGCGCGCAACGTGCCGTTACCGGCGGCTCTACTTCGTCCGACGTGTCGTCTTACGGGCAGTCGGTCGTTTCTTCGATGTGGTCGCCTTCTTGGGCGACGACTTCAGCTCAGCCTTGGCGGCGACAGCCCGTTCGCGCTCGGCCATCGCCTCGAAGTTCTCCCAGAGTCCAACGTTGGCCAGCTCAGCGCGCATACCGATCGCGATCCCTTTCACGAGATCCCAGCCGGCGGGCACCCATAGCCAGTCGAACAACAGATCCTCGTTGATGAGTCGGTTCTTCCATAGCGTTCCGACGGTCTCGTAGTAGCCGAGGATGCGATTCAGCAGCAGGCGGCCCTCGGTGCCGTTCGGAAACCGCTTCGCGAACTCGGCGTAGTCACCGGTGAACTCGTCGCTGCGCGCCCAGTTGATCGCCTCTCCGACCTGCGATTCGGTGTACCACGTCGCCAGTTGCAGCATTACCTGAGCGTCTTGTTGCGTCGGCTTCGCCATGAGTGCCTCCCTTCAGCGACCGAACGGTAGGTGAATCCAGCGGACGCCGCTCGACGACCTGAAAATGCCGATTCCGGGTGTCAGAGAAGCCGAATCACGAGGTTGGTCGCGACGGTCAGGATCACGGAGACCACGATCATCGTCCTCCACGGGAAGAAGACCCGCACACTGGGCTCGTCGTCGCGGCCGTCGTCGTCGCGGCCGTCGTCGGCGCGTGGCGTCATCAGGTCGTCGAGGCGTCGAGCGGCTCGACGGCTTGTTCGAGGAAATGCGTGCATGAACGCGTTCAGGACGACGGTCAGCACTGCCGAGAGGATCAACGAACCAACCAGCCACTCCACGCCCCAAGGTTCGCGCCGTCACGACACTGTGGGCGCTCGGAAGTGCCGTTGCACGGGTGCGTATGTGAGATAGACCCGCG
>JBEEGD010000249.1:0-4329 GCA_041166685.1 Acidimicrobiaceae bacterium
GCTCGCCCGGGTCGGCTTGTCCGCCGGCTCGGGCGTGTGCGCGCTCGGGTGGTCGTAGCACCATCGACCAATAGCGCCCGACCCCGTAGCGGGCGGATGCTGAACCCGTGAGACAACGCTGGTGGACGGTGGCGCGGGGGGTGGCGGCCATGCCGGCGCTGATGGGCGTGGCCTACGCCGCCGCGCTGTCGGTGAGCGACCGGCCGCCGCCGCAGTCGGTGATCCCCCCAGTCGCCTCTAAATCATCCGATCAGACGTCGAGCGATCAGCGCAGCGACGCCGGCGACTCGGCGAATTCGAGTTCGGGGTCCGGTTCCGACAACCCGATCTCGTCAGACGCGGGTGGCTTCGACTCGACATTCAGCGTCGAGTCGTCGTCATCGAGCAGTGACGATCGGCGCTCGTCCGATGACACGAGCAGTTCCTCGTCGAGTGATGACCGGGGTTCCAGTCCGAGTTCGTCAAGCAGCAGCGACAGCGGCCAAGACCGCGGTTCCAGTAGCAGCTCGAGCTCATCGGACAGCGGCCACGGAGGACGCAGCCCCGGCGGTTGACAGGTCTCCCACCACCCCGATGCCGGATCGGTCCCGCCCCGGTCCGGGCATCGGCGCGTCTAGGAGTCGCGACTGAGGTGTTCTTTGGCCCACAGCGCCGCTTGGGTTCGGTCGGTAACGCCGAGCTGCTGGAAGATACTGGTGAGGTGAGCTTTGACGGTGCGCTCGGTGATCCCGAGTTTGCGGGCGATCTGCTTGTTGGCGAGCCCCGTGGCCAGTAGGCCGAGCACCTCGGTTTCGCGGCTGCTGAGTTCGCGGGCGGGCCGTTGGTTGCGTTGGGAGTCCAGCAGTACTCGGGCGGCCTTGGGATCGAGAGGCGCTTCGCCGGCGGCGGCGGCCCGGACGGCGGCGACGATCTCGTCGGGCCCGGCGTCTTTGAGGATGTAGCCGGCGGCGCCGGCGTCGAGCGCGTCGAGAATCCGGGTTTGATCGGCGAACGTCGTGAGCACCACGACTTTGACGTCGGGGTGCGCGGCGCACAGACGGCGAGTGGCCTCGACTCCGTCCATGATCGGCATCGACAGGTCCATGAGCACGACATCGGGCACGTCGACCGCGGCCGCGTCGACCGCTTCGGCTCCATCGGCAGCCGTGGCCACGACTTCGAGATCATCGAAGCTGGACACCAGCCGGGCCAACCCGTCGCGCACGATGCTGTGGTCGTCGACGATCAGGACGCGGATCATCTGATCGGGACCTCTACTCGCACGGTCGTGCCCGGTTCCGTTGATGTGATCAGCATTGTTCCGCCAGCGTCGCGCACGAGACCGTCGAGTCCTTTCAAGCCGAAGTGACCCGCCGCCGCTCGGGTTTCGATGATCTGCGGATCGAATCCCACGCCGTCGTCGCGGACTTCCAGCCAGGCGCCCGCACTGTCCGAACCGGCTCGCACCGTGACCTCGGTGGCGCCGGCATGGGCGGCGACGTTGCGCAACGCCTCGCGGGCCGCGCGGTACAGCAGCGTGACGACCGCCGCGGGGAGCGGATCGCGCAGTTGTGCAGCCTCGAGCGTGACACGGAGCTCCGTGGAGGTCGCACCCTCAACGAGGTCGGCGAGCGACATGCCCAAGCCGTGCTCGTGCAAGTCGGGCGGATAGATGTCGATCAACGTGGACCGCAACGACGTGATGGTGGCCCGCACCGCGTCGGCCGCGCCGTCGAGCACCCCGGAGGCACGCGTCGGTCCTTGTTCGGCGCGCGCCGAGCCGGCCAACGACAACGCGACACCCACCAGGTCCTGCACCACCCCGTCATGCAGATCGGTGGCGATTCGACGCCGCTCGAGATCCGATGCCTCCAAGGCGCGCCGCAACAGGGCTTCGCGCTCGCGCTGGCGTTGCCGCAACCGGCGGGCCAACGACCACGCCAACGGGATCTGCAACAACTCCAACACGACCAGCGCGCCGATCGACACTGGCGCGAAGCTCCGCCAGATGCGGTTCCCCGCGGCGGACACAGCGTCATAGCGGTAGTAAGCCTCGAACAGCAGACGACCACCGTTCGGCGTGCGAATCGGTAGGTAGACCTCGAGGAGCTTGCCGAAGGGTTGCTCGTAGCGGTTCTCCGGCTGCGACAGGTCGCTGACGTCGGCCTTGATCACGCCGCTCCGCAACGCGTCGACCTCATCGGGGCCCAAGCGGTAGTTCGAACCTTCCAGGCGAGACTCGTCGGAGTAGACGATCGTGCCGTCCGCCGTCCAGATCTTCACCCGGACGAGCGACGACGAATCGAGCACACCGTGCTCCACGACATCGCTCACCGCCGCCACGGCCGCCGGGTCGCGCGTAGCTAGACCGTCGGTCACGACCGGCTCGACCAGACCTTGCGCCTTGATCAGCGTGGTCGTCCGGGCGTCGGTGATGGCCTCCCGCTCGCCGATCCGCCGGCTCGCCACCAACGTCGCGAAACCGACGATCGCCACCGCCGCCAACCCGATCGCTGCGAATTGCGCGACCGGCCGAGCAACCACCCACCGGCTCGAACCCTTGCCGCCAAGGTTCCGTGACTTCGGGACCGCGGGCCGAGATTGAACCATGTCCCCACGGTAGAGACCACCGACACAGCCGCCGTCACTTTGGACTCGACCTGTTGTCTGATTTCGTCGGCAACAGGGCACGGGCCACAACCGGGATCTCGCGACGGCGGCGAATGAGAATGCCGACCGCGCAGATCATGTAGAGCGCGGAGAAAGCCAAGCGCACGGTGGTGGACGGGAACGGGAACTGCAGCACGAACAACGCCAACAGCGCGGCCGCTTCACGCCGATTGAAGCGCAGGTCGATCACGATCGCCAACGCCAACAATGCCTGCGCCGAGGTGAGAAAGAATTCTTCGGTCTGACGGGCGTCGAGAGGCAGGCCGTGGCCACCGCCGCCGGCCAGGTAGGCGAGCGGGAGGCTGCCGACCAGCAGGGTCCACTGGTTGACCTTGGAGGACAGCAGTGTTCCTAGCGCGTCGCCGCCCCGTAGCCGCCAGGCGAACAGCGAAGCCACGATCAGCTCGGGCGCTTCCGACGCCAGCGGTGCCAGCCATTGCACGAGCAGGAACTGGTCGACGCCCAGCCGGGCCCCGGTGTCCACCAGCCCGTTGGCGAATGGTTCCGCCGATGCCAGCACGATGGCAGCCGCGGCCAGGAACAGCAGCGGGACGATGATGCGGCGTTGCCGTTGCGGGAGTTCGCCCAGCGCCGCGGACACGCCGATGAGCTCGGGTTCGGTCTGCTCTTCTTTCGCGACCCGCCAGAGATAGAGGCCGAAGAGGCTGAGCAGGACGACGGAGTCGTACCAGGCGAGCGTGCGGGTGAACGGCACGATGAACGCGTAGGCCGAGGCGATGGCCAGGAACCCGAGCTCGATGCGGCGCACCGGTTGCATGTGCACCTCGTCGGCCGACACGGAGTCGTCAGTGCCTCGCTTGTCCTGGGGACGACGTCGTTTGTAGGCCGCGAACGCGACAAAGGCGACCAGCGGCCAGCCGATCCCGATCAACAAACGGTTGGATCCGGTCATGTTCGCCGCCGCGAACTGCGCCCGCGTCGGATCGCTGCCAGCGCTATAGGAGAAGTAGAGGTCGACCGCGTACTCAGGGAGCACCGCGATCAACGCCAGGAGCGCCGTCGCCAAACTGCCGGAGATGTCGAGCTGCGCCGCCTCCGCCGCCCACGCCAGCAAGAACGCGGTGGCCACCACCGCCGCGCCGAACACCACCACCGCGAACTCCGGGCTGGGGTGAACGCCGACGACCCGCATGGTTACGGCGGGTAGCGCTACCGCGAACGCGGCCCCGATCTTGACGCCCACATTTGAGCTCGTGGCCTGCATTGGTTCCTCCAGTGATCACGTGACACCTGGAGGAGACCGAACGACCTCGACCAGACATCGCAGGGATGTCGGTCGAAGGTCTCGTCCATCCGCCGCAGCGGACCCGGGGGCCGGGGCTCATCACCCAGCGTGTCGACCCTCCGGCGTTGGGACTACTCCCCTTCGCCGCCCACAGGGTATCGGCTCAGCGCACCACACCTCCCCGCCGCGTCCGTCATCTCGAGCCCGACGTAGGCCGGCGCGGGACGTTCTCGACGGGCACCATGGGTAGATGGATTCGGCGGTGCTCCTGGGAGGGCCTTTGCTCATGGCGTTGGGAGCGTGGATCGTCACGCATCCGAATGGTGGTTACCGCGCGGCCGGCGGAGCCGGCTCAGGCCTCAGCCCTTCAACTCGGCGCGCCGTTGGAGTCGTGTTCATCGCCGGCGCCGCGCTTGGCATGATCCTCGCTGTCG
>JBEEGD010000250.1:0-12267 GCA_041166685.1 Acidimicrobiaceae bacterium
TCTTGTGCGAGCTTCAGCTCGCGCTGCTCCTTCTCACGATCGGCCTCCTCGAACAGACCGATGTCGTCGTCGCCCTCGCCCCACACGAAGGGCTTGTCCTCGACCATTTTTCGCTTGGCATTGGCATCGAGGAAGGCCGTGACTTCTTCGGTGAAATCGTCGAGCGAGACGTCGGACACGCAAATCCCCCTGAGACTTGACTGCTCGGTCAAGTTAGCGGGGCGGGTAGCGTCGGCGCCATGCGGCGCTGGCCTCTCTATGCCCTCATCGCTTGGACGGTGTTCGTCTGGGCCGGACGAATTCGCAACGGCGGCTCGGTCGTCCTGGCTGCATCGTTCCTCGTGCTTGCGGCGCTCGCAGTGTGGCGCCGTGGCCGTTGGGTCACCGCGCTCGCCGCGTGGACGGTCGGGGTGTGGGCCATACGAACGCCGTTCATTTTGGCGAACGACCACCCCGTCGGGTTCAAGGTGGTGCACACGATGCTCGCAGCAGTGTCGATTGGGCTGGCGGTCTCAGCCGAGCGTCACATCCAACGCCAGCGTCAAACAGCGACAACCGCCGCCCGCCTTTAGGAACTCGTCGACCGGCGACTCGACGACCGTGAACCCCCACGCCTCGAGCTGGCGGCCGACACGCGAGGGCGTCACGGGCATCACGATCGTGGTGCCGACGACGACGGAGTTGGCGCAGAACGACAAGGCCTCGTCGTCTTCCAACCACAGCGGTTCGGGCACGAGCGCCTCGACCACCTTGCGTCCATAGGCGTCCCATCCGATCGGTGCGCACAGCGCTCGCCGCTCGTCGAGGGGACAGAACGTCAGGTCGACGTGGTACAGCCGCTCGTCGACCAGCTCGATCGTGCGCACGGGAACACCGAGCATCTCCGAGATGATCGGACCAGCCGCGACGTCGGACCGCGGCCGGTAGCCCGATAACAGCGTGCCGTTGAACGGCAGCGCATCGCCCGCGCCCTCGTGCCCGACATTCTCCGGAAGATCGAGGATCCGCCGCCCGTGCTCCGCGAACCATGCGGAGAACACCGCGGTCTCCGGCTGGCGCTCGGGATAGCGGAAGTGGCTGGGAACGAACACCTCGCCGTCGACCAGACCAGCGTTGGCGGTGAACACGAGATCCGGAACGTGCGGCTGTGGCTCGAGGAACTCTATCTCGGCACCGGCGGCCTGCAAGGTGCCCACGAGTTGCTTCCACTGTGCCTCGCTGCGGTCGCGATCAACCGTGACCTCGCGGTGCATCCAAGGGTTGATCTCGTAGAGCACGCCGAAGTGCAGCGGCGGACACATCAGATACCGCCGACCCCACGTCAGCACAATGTGTCAGCCAGCTGATGCACGAACGGGCCGACGTCGGTGACGATGCCGAGTGCTTGATGACTGCCGCGGTCGGCGAGCTTGGTGACCACCGCCTGGTTGATGTCGACGCAGAAGGTCTCGACGCCTGCGGGCAACAGGTTGCCGGTAGCGATCGCGTGCAGGGTCGAAGCCAGCATCAGTGCGACGGCGACCCCGGGTACGAGCTCGCGCATCGCGTCGGCCGCCTCGACGACATTGGCCATCGTGTCGGGCAACGGGCCGTCGTCGCGGACCGAGCCCCCCAACACGAACGGCACACCTCGGCGGACGCACTCGTACATCGCGCCGCCGGTGACGAACCCGGCGTCGACGGCCGCCTCGATCGATCCGTGCCTCCGCACCTCGTTGATGACGCGTAAGTGGTTCGAGTGGCCGTGCTCGACCGGGAGCCCCTCGGCTACGGACACACCGAGCGAAGTGCCCAGCACGTTCGCTTCCATGTCGTGGGTGGCGAAGCCGTTCCCCGCGAACAGCACGTCGATCCAGCCCTCCCGGACCAGTCGAGCCACGTCCGGGGAGCCGCCCGTGTGCACCACCGCCGGGCCGCACACCGCCAACACCTTGCCGCCGCGGTCCTTCGCGGCGCGGATCCGCTGTGCCACTTGTTCGACGAGGAGCGCCTTCGGTTTTTCCGACGACACGTCGGAGTTCATGAACTCGAAGTTGCGCACGTCTCGAGAACGCGCCGGAGCCTGCACCCGTACGCCATCGAATCCGACGACGACTTCATCACCCGTCTTCACGCGGTGCATCGCGATGGTGCGCACCGCGGCGTCCGTCACGACGATCCCACAATCCATCTCCGGGTTCTCGACCGGACGCCAATGACCGTCCACCCGAACGTCAGTGGCCAGATTCGTGGTCGAGTAGAAACCTTCGGGCAGCACACCGTCGCGGTCGCAAACGACCAAGTGAGCGTCGCCGAGGTTGGCGCGGTTGACGCCGTGGACTTGCAGTTGCTCGAGAAGGGCATCGAGTGCGGCGTCGTCGCCCGCACTGATCTCGATCGTGGTGCGGCTCGGGTCGACGTTGGTCTTTCCGAGTTGGAACTCCTCGATGCGGTAGTCGGCGCCCGACTCGACGATGAGGTCGAGGACCTTGGCGAGCAGCAATGAGTCGACGATGTGGCCCTCGAGCTCCACAGTTTCGGTGGGCATGCGACGTCCTAGAGAGGGGTGGCCTCGGTCTCTGCCATCGGCACTTCGTCGGCGCCGATCGTCGGCTCCGTCTTCAGCCTGCCACGGCGCTCGTCGTAGATGTCGCGAGCGACCACCTGGATGATCCCACCGGCGGGGATGGCGAGGAGCGCGCCCAGGAACCCGAAGAGCTCGACCCCGAAGAGCACGCTGATGAGCACCGCGAGCGGGTTGAGGTTGACCGTGCGGGACATGATCGTCACTTGCAACACGTGGTTCTCGAACTGCTGGTACAGGATGAAGAAGATGAGCGTGGCGATGCCCGCGGGGACCGAGTGAAGGAACGCGAACAGCACCGTCGGCACCGCACCGAGGGTCGCACCCACAAGCGGGATGAGGTCGGCGAAGGCCACGAACAATCCAAGGGTGGCGGCATAGGGAACATGAAGGATGGAGAGGACGATCCAAGCGGCGACACCGGCAATCAGGCTGATGAGCAAGTTGCCGAACACGTAGCCGCTCACGGCGCGAGACGCGTCGACTGCCACTCGCTGAGCTCGGACTCGTCGTTGCTCATCCGGAATGAGATTCAGCGTGCCGCTCGACAGTGATGGTCCTTGGAGCAGGATCAGAATCGTCAGCACCATGACCGTGACGGCGGCCACGATCGTCGAGAAGACGCGCTTCACGATGTCGAGACCGTTCTGACCGAAGCTCGCCACTGCGGACTGGATCTTCGGTTGATTGTCTTTGATCTTCTGTTCCAGTTCGTACTTCTTCACCAAGCTGCCGATCGGGCCCTTGCCGTTCCGCGCGTCCTCGACGTATTGAGGAAGATCCCGGGAGAAGGTCGAGGCCTGCTCGACGATCGGCCGCACGAACGCATAGATCATCAGGGTGAAGAGGCCGATCCCGACCAGCACCACGAGCATCGTGGCGAGCCCCCGACGGATGTGGGCTCGGTGCTCGAGGAAGTCGACAGGTGGCGTGAGGACAATGGCAAAGAAGAGTGCCACGACCAGGTAGGTGATGACCCGACCGAGGGAGAGGAACGCCTGGTAGCCGATGTAGACGACACCGACCGACGCGATCGTCGCCCAGATCGTGCGCCAGGGAACGCGCTCGCGCGCGGGAGCGGAGGGCGCGGCCACGTCACTCGACGGTAGGCGTCCACCTTGCTGCGGCCGCGGATGGTGCAAGTAGGTTGGCGTGATGGGTCAGCCGATCACCGTCGTGGAGAAGCGCTCGCACCGACCGGGCGTCGTGCGATTCGAGATCAATCGGCCGCTGACGGGGATGGGACACGAGCGCTATGTGGCGGGAGACACGATCGATGGCGTTCGACCGCCCGACGAGCTGGCCCGCCGGTTCTTCGCCCGCGGCGGCATCGAGGCGGTGCACGTGTACGACAACATGATCACCGTCGACCTCGAGAAGGGCGCGTCAGCCGAAGGCTTGATCGACGTGGTCCGCGATCTCTTCCGCTATTACCACGAGGGCGAGACGGTCACCGCGACCCCTTAGCTCGATCCCACCAGCGTCGCGTCGTTTCCGCCAGCACCGTGCATCCGTTGGCCTCCTCCCATGCCAACGCCGACGCGAACCACCGATCGGAGCGCTCGGCGTCACCGAGCGCGCCAGCCGCCGCGCCGAGGAATCGGTTGACCGGACCGACCATTCCGATGCCGAGGTTCACGACGAGGATCTGCCCCTCGTAGGGAAGCATCGCCTCGATGAGCACCGGCAGCGGCTCCAGCTCGTCGACGGCGACGGTGAGCTCGATCGCTGATCCGAGCCGCGACAGCTCCGAGTAGTCGTGATTGGTCAGCTCTGGTCGTGCGAGTACGTCACGGCAGATCTGCCTCGCGCCCGCCACGTCGCCGTTGTCGAACCGGCACATGCCGTGCTGGATCTGCAGTTCCAAGATCTCCGGGAAGCTCTGGGCGGACGCCCCGATGAATTCGTCGAGCTCGGCACGGCGCCCTTGGGCAATCCGCAGCAGGATCAGCTGGCCGGCGTAGATCGCGGTGAAGTTCGGATCCGTCGCGGTGATCGGCAGGAGCTCGCTGATCGCCGCCTCCGCCTCCTCGAACCGGCCTCGTGCACAGGCGTCGATGAAGCGCGCCGCCGCACACACGCCAGCCCCCCATGCGTTGTGGATGGCTCCCCACCTGCGTTCGCAATCCGCGAGGATCTCGGTGTGCGCGTCGAGGTCACCATGGATGAGTCGCGCGGCCGCGGATGCTCGCAAGCCGTGACAGGTCGCGTTCTCATCGTCGAACTCGGCGCCCAGCGCCTGGAGCTCATCTCCCATTTGCGCGAGCGCCATGGTGTCGGGTTCACAGAATGCCGCGAGCCCACCGGCGAACCGCGACATCCAGCGGTCGAAGAACACGCCGGATCGGTCGGCGAGATCGGCCGCCCGTCGAGCGTGATCGAACGCGAGCCGACGATCGCCGTTCGTCACCAGCACGGCCACCGACAGGCCGTTGTGGAGCCGGCTACGCACTGCCAGCGCGTCGTCGGCGACCACTGCGAGGGCTTCTTCGATGTCAGTGATGAAAGTGGGATCGGTCGTTCCGGTCGGCGTGTAACAGGCCCGGGTGGAAACCGCGAGCGCGAGCAAGTGCGGCGATCCGGCTCGCCGGGCCACGGTGACCGCTTGACCCGTGACCGCGAGGAACTCAGTGTTTCGTTGGAGCACCAGCAACGCCATGGACTTCTCGACCAGCAGTTCCACCTCGAGCTCGAGGTCGTGATTCGGGACGTCCCCGAGGGCCGACAGCGCGCGATCCACGAGACCGATCGAGGCTTCAGGGGCGGAACGCCACGTCGTTGACTCGGCGGCGCGCAACGCCCAACGAGCGCCGCGATCGAGGAGCGCGGGACGAACAGCCGCAAGGAAGTGCCCGGCGATCTCGGCCGCTCGGCTCTCGTCGCCGGTGGCTTCGAGCGCCAGCGCGGTCTGCTCGTGGAGCCGCGCGGCGCGGGTGGGTCCGAGCTCGCCGAGCAACGCCTGACGGATCAGCGCGTGTGCAAATGCGAACCGCCCGACCGGCTCTCCGACTTCGAGTAGCAGGCGGGCGTCGACGGCAGGCTCGATGGCATCGAGCGGATCGGCCTGTAGGACGATCGCTCCGAGGACGTCGAGATCGAAGCGCGGACCGATCACGGCTGCGGCGGACAAGTGCTGGCGGGTGATCTCCGGCAGGCGTCCGACCCTCAATGCGATCACCTCACGCACCGGCGCCGGCACTGATTCATGCGATCCGGATTCATGGCGATGGCGCAGCATCTCGCCCAGGAAGAAGGGGTTGCCGCCGGTGTCGCGTGCGAGCGTGGCGACCTGTTGCGGATCGTCCGCCACTCCCGCCGCGGCGATCAACTCGCCGACCGCGGTCTCATCGAGGCCGCCGAGCGTGATGCGCTCGGTTCCCGTCTCGTTGTGCATGTCGGCGAGCAGCTCGCTCAGCGGGCTGCGCGGTAGCACCTCGGTGTCCCGGTAGGTGATCGTCACGAGCAAGCGCGTTCCGACCGCGTTGCGAAGAAGCTGACGCACCAGCTGCAGCGTTGGACGCGTTGCCCAGTGTGCATCGTCGATGGCGAGCAGCACCGGTGCGCGCCCGGCTGCGAAGGCGAGCATCGCCGTACTGGCGGCAAACAACGCGGCGCGCTCGGCGGCACCGTCGGCCGACCCGATCGAGCCTTGCGAGGCCAGCTCGGGCACGAGCACGCCCAACGCCGACCGTTCGGCCGCGAATGCGTCGAGGGCGGCGTCGTGGCGTTGCAGCAGTTGGCGGAACGCCTCGGCCACGGGTTGATACGGGAACACGACGTCTGGATCGCAGCGCCCGTGCAGGACGATTCCACCTTCGCGATGAATCGCACCCGCGAGTTCCCCGACGAGGCGCGTCTTGCCGATGCCGGGCTCACCCGCGATCAGGACGACCTGATGGTCAGCGCTCATCGCTCGCTGCCATGCGGCCTGTAGCGCGCCGAGTTCCGCGGCGCGACCGACGAACGGCCCTCCGTGTCGTGCCCCGAGCTCTGCTGGTAGTGCGATCGTCATCCCGTCACACACCTCGGTCGGACTGTAGGACAAGATGGACGGGTGCCAACTGGTGCCCAGGGCACACGCTCCTGGGAGGCGATTCTCGCTCGGCTCGACGACGCCGCCGCGCTGACGGGCGTCGATCCTGGGATCCACCGATTGCTGCGCTCGCCTGACCGGGTGCTGGAGGTTTCCGTTCCGGTGCGCATGGACAACGGCGAGGTGGAGGTCTTCATCGGTTGGCGGGTGCACCACGACACAACGCGCGGACCAGGAAAGGGCGGGTTGCGATTCCACCCCGAGCTCGACGTCGACGAAGTGAAAGCGCTCGCGGCATCGATGACCTACAAGACGGCGATCGTCGACATTCCTTTCGGCGGCGCCAAGGGCGGTGTGCGGTGCGACCCGACGCGCTTCAGCCTCAGTGAGCTCGAGCGTCTCACCCGTCGCTTCACCTTCGAGATCTCGCCGCTGCTCGGGCCCGATCGCGATGTGCCCGCGCCTGATGTGAACACCGACGGCCGAGTCATGGCCTGGATGATGGACACGCTGTCGATGACGACCGGCCAGCACCTCGCCGGGGTGGTGACGGGCAAGCCACTGTCGATCGGGGGTACCCGCCTGCACGCAGGTGCGACGTCGTCGGGTGTCGTGGTGTGCGTGCGGCGGGTTTTCGCCGAGCTCGGCCTCACGATCACCGGCAAGAGAGTGGTGCTCCAGGGGTTCGGGAAGGTCGGCGGCCCCCTGGCGTTCTTGCTTGCATCAGCGGGCATGCGCGTGATCGCGGTCAGCGACGTCGGTGGAGCGGTGGTGAACGAGGGCGGACTCGACATCGCCGCGCTCTCGGATCATGTCGCCCGCATGGGAACGGTTGCCGGCTTCCCTGGGGGTGACCCGATCGACGAAGAGTCGATGTACGCCCTGCCGTCCGACCTCTTCGTTCCGGCCGCGCTCGGCGGTGTGATCACCGAGGAGGTCGCCGAGAAGCTGGCCGCGCCGGTGATCGTCGAGGCCGCGAACGGGCCGACCACGCTCCAGGCCGAGCCGGTGCTCGATCGACGCGGAGTCATCGTCGTGCCCGACATCCTGGCCAACGCCGGCGGCGTCACCGCGTCCTACTTCGAATGGGCTCAGTCGCGCCAGGGTTACGCGTGGGATGAGGAACTGGTCGCGGAGCGGCTGCGCACTCGCATGGACGGTGCCTTCACGTCGGTGTGGGCCAAGGCCGGACAGTTCAAGGTGTCGATGCGCAGGGCGGCGTTCGCCCTCGCGCTCGAGCGCGTCGCCGCGGCAATTGAGGCCAGGGGCTTGTTCCCGTAGACTAGAACACGTTCTAGTTTTCACCTCGGGGGGTGCGGTCATGTCCCAGCTCGGCTACCGCTTGTTCGACGCCGACAACCACTACTACGAGGCCACCGACGCGTTCACCCGCCACGTGGATCCCGAGCTGAAGAAGCGTGGCATGCAGTGGGCGACGATCGACGGCAAGCTCCGGCTGATGGTCGGGGGCAAGGTCAACCGCTTCATCCCCAACCCCACGTTCGATCCCATCGCCAAACCGGGCTGCCTCGACGAGTACTTCCGCGGCCGATCGCCGGCCAACGACATTCGCGGTGCGTTCGGTGAGCTCGAGCCCATCCGCTCTGAGTACCGCAATCGCGACGCGCGCCTGCAGTTGATGGACGCGCAGGACCTGGATGGCTGCTTTTTGTTCCCGACGCTCGGCGTCGGCATGGAGGAGGCGTTGCTCGACGACCCTGTCGCCGCGCACGGAGTGTTCGAAGCGTTCAACCGCTGGCTCGAAGACGACTGGGGGTACGCGTTCGAAGATCGCTTGTATGCCGCTCCGTACTTCACGTTGCTCGATCCCGACGCAGCGGTGCGCGAACTCGATCGTGTGCTCGAGCACGGTGCTCGCATCATCTGCATGCGGGCCGGGCCGATCATGCATCCGGGCGGTGGCCGCTCACCCGGCGACCGGGTGTATGACCCGTTCTGGGCGCGGGTCAACGAGGCCGGAATCACGGTCGCGTATCACTCCGGCGAAGCGGGCTACGGGCGCTATCTCACCGACTGGGGCGAGTCGTCCGAGTTCGAAGCGTTCCGCCGAACGGCGTTGTACGGATTGCTGACGTCGGATCGTCCGATCTTCGACACGATGGCCGCGCTCATCTGTCACGGAGTGTTCGAACGCTTTCCGAACGTGCGGGTGGCGACGATCGAGAGCGGGTCCGAGTGGGTGCCGAGCCTGCTCAAGAAGTTCCGCAAGGCGTGGTCGATGACACCGGGCCAGTTCCCCGGAGGTGATCCAATCGAGCAGTTCCGGCGCCACGTGTGGGTGGCGCCCTACTACGAGGACGACATCCGTTCTCTGGCCGACGCCATCGGCGCCGACCACATCCTCTTCGGCTCGGACTATCCCCACGCCGAGGGCATCGCCGTCCCTGCGAGCTTCGCCGACGAGTTGAAGGGCTTCACCGACGCCGAGGTCCGCTTGATCATGCGCGACAACGCGATCGGATTGACCCGACCGGCCGCCTGATCCGTTCTTGCGTCGATTGACCACCGTATGAGGGGTTGAGCGACGCAATTTGAGTGGCCGTCTGCTTGACCTGGGCGAACAGACGTTCGATACTGCGGGGATGCGGAGTGAGGCGACTGCCGAACGCATCTCCCAGTTGCAAGAGGTCGCCGCTCGCGCTCGCCCTGTCGCCCTTGCTCGAGAGCACGTCCTGCCCGTGCTCGAGCCTCTTCAGCCGTTGCTGCCCGACGGATTGCGCCGGGGGAGCACGGTGGCCGTCGGCGACTCCACCTCGCTGGCCCTGGCCCTGCTCGCCGGACCGAGCGGTAACGGGTCGTGGGCCGCGACCGTCGGCGTGTCGAACCTCGGATTGGCTGCGGCGGCCGAACTCGGAGTCGCCCTTGACCGGTTGGTCGTTGTCGCCGATCCGCCATCGGCAGCTTGGGGCACGGTGGTGGCCGCCCTGGTCGATGCGCTCGACGTGGTGTTGCTGCGCTCGCGTCGAAGGGTGTCGGGGAGCGACGCTCGCCGTCTGATCGCCCGTGCCCGCGAGCGCGGGTCGGTGCTCATCGTGTTGGGCGACTCGTGGCCCGAGGCGCCCGACGTGCGTCTGTCGATCGTTCGGGCCGAGTGGGAGGGCATCGGTGATGGCTACGGCCACTTGCGGGCGCGACGCGCGTTGATCGAGTCGAGTGGTCGACGCGGCGCGGCGCGAACGAAGCAGGTCGAGCTGTGGTTGCCCGCGGCTGATGGCGGTGTGGCGGTCGTCGACGAGCTGGCGACCGTCCGCCCGTTGCCCATTCGAAATCCCACTCAGGCGTACACAAAAATGTGTACGCCTGAGTGGGAATTGGTCCCGTGACCGCGGTTCGGACCTTGGTCGTGGGCGTTCCCGACTGGCCGGTGATCGCCGCGGGCGTACCTCTCTACGAGCCGGCCGCGGTGTTCTTCGCCAACCGGGTGGTGGCCAGCTCACCGGCTGCTCGAGACGAGGGCGTCATGCAGAACATGCGCCGCCGCGAAGCACAAGGGCGTTGCCCCGAGCTCGTCGTGCTCGAGCAAGATCCCTCACGTGATGCCCGCGCCTTCGAGCCGGTGGTCGCGTCACTCGATGAGCTCACGCCTCGCATCGAGGTGAGCGAGCCCGGGCAATGCGCCTTTCCGACGCATGGACCCGCTCGCTATTTCGGTGGCGACGACCAACTGGCGAAGCGGGCCCACACGCTCGCGCGCGATGCACTCGGCGAACGGGGTGCAGTCCACGTCGGTGTGGCCGACGGACCCTTCGCGGCGAAGCTCGCGGCAAACGAGAAGGCCGTGGTCGTTCCTCGAGAGATGAGTCCGACGTTCCTCGCGCCGTGGCCGTTGTCGTCCCTCGATCGTCCCGAGCTCGTCGACGTCCTCAACCGTCTCGGGCTGCGCACCCTCAGCGACTTCGCCGCGCTGCCTGCGCCCGACGTGCTCGCTCGTTTCGGCAACGATGGCGCGACGGCGCATCGCATGGCCGCGGGGCTCGACGAGCGTCCGCCGACCACACGCCCACCGCCACCAGAGTTCACCGTGCTGGCCGAGCTCGACCCACCCGCCGAGCGGGTCGATACTGCGGCGTTCGTCGGCCGCACGCTCGCGGGTGAGCTCCATGCTCGACTGTCTGCACGCGGTCACGTGTGCACGCGCCTGCTCGTCGTGGCCGAAACCGAGCACGGTGAATGCTTCGAACGGCTGTGGCGACTCGATCACTTCACCGCCGGTGTCGTTGCCGATCGAGTGCGCTGGCAGCTCGACGGGTGGCTCAACGGCACTGCCGCCCATCGACCGTCGGCCGGCATCACGCTGTTGCGACTCGTCCCTGACGAGTTGGGAACGGCGGCGGGGCGTCAGCTCGGATTCTGGGGAGGAAGTGGTGGGGCCGACGAGCGGGTCGTGCGCGCCCTCGCCCGCGTCGAGGGACTCCTCGGCCCTGAAGCGGTCACCGTGCCCGAGTGGTGCGGCGGACGGGGCCCGGGCGAACAGGTGAAGCTCGTGCCCGCGGGTGTTGTCGATCTCACCGGTGATCGTCCGTCGTCTCGACCCGAGTGGCGCACCGAGCCATGGCCTGGCTCGCTGCCCGCGCCATCACCGGCCACTGTCCCGCGGGACGACGTCGTCGCCGAGGTCGTCGACGATGCCGGCCGGCTCGTGCAGGTGAGTGGACGGGGAGAGGTGTCGAGCGTGCCCGCTCGATTGAAGGTCCGCGACCGACCGGCGCGACGCATCGTGGCGTGGTCGGGTCCGTGGCCGATCGACGAGCGCTGGTGGGACGACGCTGGCCATCGCCGTCAGGCGCGATTCCAGGTCGTCACCGACGACGGCATCGCCCGTCTCGTCACCATCGAAAACGGTCACTGGCGTCTCGCCGCGGTCTACGACTGACTATGTGGAATCGTTGTGAGGTGGACATGACAGCGACGAGGGAAGCGCCAGCGACGAGTCGCACTCACGTACGAGCGACCCCTCGGGGAGCGAGTTCGTGTCGAGGGTCAGCATGAAGTTCGGGATCTTCTACGAACATCAGCTTCCGAGGCCTTGGCACGAGGACTCCGAGTACGAGCTCCTCCAGAACAGCCTCGATCAGATCGAACTCGCGGATCGACTCGGCTACGACTACGCATGGGAGGTCGAGCACCACTTCCTCGAGGAGTACTCGCACAGCTCGGCTCCCGAGGTGTTCCTCGGCGCGGCCAGCCAGCGGACACAGAACATCCGCTTGGGTCACGGAATCGTGCAGCTCACCACCAACCATCCGGCGCGGGTCGCCGAACGCGTCTCCACGCTCGATCTGCTGTCACGAGGACGCGTCGAGCTCGGCCTCGGCGAGTCGGCCACGACGACGGAGTTGCACCCCTTCGACGTTCGGTTCCGCGACAAGCGGGCCGTGTGGGAAGACGCCGTGCGCGCCTGCCTTCCGATGTTCTGGAACGACGCCTGGGAGTACCACGGTGAGCACTTCGACTTCCCCTTGCGCAACGTCATCCCGAAGCCGCGCCAGAAGCCGCATCCGCCTCTATGGGTTGCCTGCTCGCAACTCGAGACCATCCGCATGGCGGGCAGGCGGGGCATGGGCGCGCTCGGGTTCCAGTTCGTGTCGGCCGAGGCGGCCAAAGCGTGGGTGCACGCGTATTACAACGCGTATACGCGCCAGCTCGAGAC
>JBEEGD010000251.1:0-5138 GCA_041166685.1 Acidimicrobiaceae bacterium
GTGTTCGACGTGCTGTTGTTCGGATCACTCGGCGCGTTCGTCGCGCAGGAGAACACCGCGTCGCGCGCCGCCGCGCCCTACCTGCTGGCCGGGATCATGCTCTTCCATGTCTTGTTCCAGTGTCAGATCGCGGTGACAACCGGCTTCATGGAAGAGACGTGGAGCCGCAACCTCCTCAACATCATGACGACGCCCATCACCGAGATGGAGTACGCCGCGGGTCTCGCTGTCTACGCGGCCATGAAGTTGGTCATGGCGATGATCACGATCTCGGTCGTCGCGCTCGTCACGTACCAGTTCCACCTCGACACCATTGGGTGGGGGCTCGTGCCGATCGTCGGGGTGTTGCTGATGGTCGGATGGGCGATCTCGCTTTTCGTCATCGGGCTCATCCTGCGGTTCGGGCAGTCGGCCGAGATCCTGGCGTGGGGCATCAACTTCGTGATGCTCGCTCTCTCCGGCGTGTTCAACCCGGTGTCGGCGCTTCCTGGCGCGGTGCAGCCGATCGCAAAGCTGTTCCCCACGACGTATGCATTCCGGGCGATGCGCCAGTTGCTCGACGGCGGCTCGATCCCGTGGGACGACGTGGCTTGGGGGTACGTCGGTGCGGTCGTGTTCTGCGCGCTGGGTTACTGGTTCATCGTCCGCATGCTCAGCACGTTTCGCGCCCGCGGCTTCGTCACCCGCTTCAGCTGATCGAATTCCCACTCAGACCTACACAAAAATGTGTACGTCTGAGTGGGATTTGCTCAGGTGGTGGGGAGCACGAGTTTGCCCATGAGGGCGAAGCCGGGGATCGGGATGGCGTTGGCCGTGGCGGGCTCGGAGTAGACACCGCCGGGGCCGCCGACGGACGAGTCGACGAGCAGGTAGGGCACCGAGTCGGCGGTGTGGGTCTTGAGCCGAACTGGAGTCGGGTGGTCGGGCAGTAGCAACATGCGCCACGGCCCCATGGCGTCCAGGCCCTCTACGAGTCCGCGCAGGATGCGGTCGTCCCACCGCTCGAGGGCCGTCATCTTCTCGTCGAGGTTGCCTGCGTGTCCCGCTTCGTCCGTGGCTTCGACGTGGATGAGGAACAGGTCGGCACCGGCCGCCAACGTCTCGAGCGCGGCGTCTCGCTTGCCTTCGTAGTTCGTGTCGAACCAGCCCGTGGCGCCGTCGACCTCGACGACGTTCATGTCGGTGAGCACACCGAGTCCGCGAACCAGGTCGACCGCGGTGCACAGACCGGCTTCGATGCCGTAGGCGTCACGGAACGCCGGCATCTCCGGCTGGAAACCCTGACCCCACAACCACACTTGGTTGGCGGCCAGCCCGAAGCGGGGCACGATCTCGCTCGACGCATCCATGAGCGCTCGCAGTTTCGATGCCGCCGGACCGGTGGGCCACACCGCGGGCTTGTCGCTGAGGTCATGGGGAGGGGCGCACTCGGCATCGGCCCAGTCGGCCGGAGCCACGAGGATGTGGCGGTACTGCACACCGGGGTGGAACACGACGTCGTCATTGCCCAATTCGGATTGCAACGCGGCGATCACTTCGGCCGCCGCCTCAGACGACGGGTGGCCTCCGGCGAAGTCCTGCATGGTGCCGTTGTCGCCGATCGTCACGAGGTTGCACCGGTACGCGACTTGATCGGACCGCAACTTCAGTCCAAGCGCGGCGGCTTCGATCGGCGCGCGACCCGTGTGATACGCCGCGGGGTCGTACCCGATGATCGACATGTTGCCGACGTCGGACCCCGGAGGCAGGCCGTCGGGGATCACGGCGGCCCGACCGACCTCACCACGGGCAGCGAGCGCGGCCAGCGTCGGCATCGGCGCGGCCTCGAGCGGCGTGCGACCACCGAGCTCCTCGATGGGCTCGTCGGCGCAACCATCTGGCACGCACACCACGTATTTCATGAGGGCAGAGTCTTCGCACTGACATAGCCCTTCACCAATTCGACGTCGTTCTGCAGGACGTCGAAGCGCTCCTCACCTTCGAGCGCGGCCGCCAGCCGCTCGGGGACGGGCGGCTCGATACCGGTGGCCTTTCGGACCGCATCGGGGAACTTGGCCGGATGCGCGGTCGCCAGGCAGACAATGCGCTCACCATCGCGTGTCGCCTTGCGGGCCGCGCCCACTCCGACCGCCGTGTGCGGATCGATCAGGTAGCCGTAACGCTCGTGGACATCGCGGATGACGTTCAACGTCTCGCGGTCATCGATGCGGGCCGCGGCGAACGATGGATCTCGAGGTGCCTCCACCGACCCGATTTCGCGGAAGCGGACCATGAGATCGGCAGTACGAGCGCCATCACGATCGAGTAACTCGAAGAGGAGCCGCTCGAGGTTGGACGACACCTGGATGTCCATGCTGGGACTCCACGTCGGAACGACCTCGCCGGTGACGAGCGCGCCATCTGCGACCCATCTCGCGAGGATGTCGTTCGTGTTCGAGCCGATGATGAAGCGCTCGATCGCGGCGCCCATGCGCCGGGCGTACCAGCCGGCGAGCACATTGCCGAAGTTGCCGGTGGGCACCGCGAACGTGCATGGGTGCCCCACCGCGAGCTGCGCCGTCACGTAGTAGGGAATCTGGGCGACGACCCGTCCCCAGTTGATCGAGTTCATGGCACCGAGTTGCAGCTCATTGCGGAAGGCCTCGTCGGCGAACATCGCCTTCACGAGGTCTTGGCAGCCGTCGAACGTGCCCTCGATGGCGACGTTGTGCACGTTCGGTTCGTCAACCGTCGTCATCTGCTTGCGCTGGACCTCGCTCACCCGGTCCGCGGGGTGCAGCACGACGATGTCGAGGTTCGCTCGGCCGACACAGGCCGCGATCGCCGCAGACCCTGTGTCGCCCGAAGTGGCAACGACGATCGTGCGGCGTTCGCCGCGCCGTTCGAGCTCGGAGTCCATGAGCCGGCCGACCACCTGCAATGCGACGTCCTTGAAGGCCAGCGTCGGGCCATGCCACAGCTCCTGCACCCAGAGGTGATCGTCGAGCTGCACGACGGGGCACACGTCGGGATGGTCGAACGTGGCGTAGGCCTCGGTCAGTACACCGGCGTCGATCCCGGTGATCGCGGCGGCCACGTCGACGTACGACAAGGGCAACTCGCCCGGCAACTTACCGAGCGCGTCGGGCACGTAGAGACCGCCGTCGCGGGCAAGTCCTTCCAGCAACACGTCGTCGAAGCCGAGCTCGGGTGCTCGGCCTCGGGTCGAGACGAATCTCAAGAGACGACTCGGACCAGCGAAACCACCCGATCGACCACGTCGAGATCGCGCAGATCACGCAGCGTCGACTGCATGTCGGCTTCACGCGCCGTGTGGGTGATGAAGATCAGGCGAGCCTCGTCGCCCAGTCCTTCTTGCTCCATCGTTCGGATCGACACGCCGTGCGTGCCGAAGACGCCGGCGACCGCGGCGAGGACACCGGGACGGTCGGCGACTTCGAGGTTGAGGTAGTACTCCGACCGCGCATCATCGATCGGTCGGATCGGTACCGTCGCCAACGCGCCCACCGATGCTCCCGAGCCGCGTCGCAGGTTGCCCGAGGCGTCGATGAGGTCGCCGAGCACGGCGCTCGCAGAGGGAAACCCGCCGGCACCGCGCCCGTAGAACATCAGGTTGCCGACCGCTTCGCCTTCGATGAACACCGCGTTGTAGCTCTCGCGCACGCTGGCCAGCGGATGATGCAGGGGCACCATCGCAGGGTGCACGCGCACCCCAACCGCGTCGTCGACCCACTCCACGATGGCCAGCAGCTTCACGACGTAACCGAGCCGCTGCGCATACGCGATGTCGGCTGCGGTGATCCCGCTGATGCCTTCGTGGTACACGTCGCCGGCCACGACCTTTGCCCCGAACGCGATCGAAGCAATGATCGCCGCCTTCGCCCCTGCATCGAAGCCCTCGACGTCGGCCGTCGGGTCACTCTCGGCATAGCCGAGGCTCTGCGCTTCGGCGAGCGCATCGCCGTACGACACGCCCTCCTCCGTCATGCGCGTGAGGATGTAGTTGGTCGTGCCGTTGACGATGCCCATCACCCGGGAGATGCGCTCGCCCACCAGCGACTCGCGCAGCGGCCGGATCAACGGAATGCCGCCGGCGACCGCGGCTTCGAACAGGAGATCGACGCCAGCGTCGTGCGCGGTACTGAACAGTTCGGCACCGACGTTGGCCAGCAGTTCCTTGTTCCCGGTGACCACTGGCTTGCCCGCCTCGAGCGCCTTGATGATCAACGAGCGTGCAGGTTCGATGCCGCCGATCAACTCGACGACGACATCGATGCCCGGGTCGCCGACCACAGATGAGGCGTCAGTCGTGAGGACGCCATCGGGCAGCGCAACACTGCGCGCCTTTGACGCGTCGCGCACCGCCACGGCGGCGACTTCGATCCGCAACCCGGTGCGGGCCTCGATGTCGTCGCCGTGGCGGTACAGGAGTTCAATGAGCGGGCCGCCGACGTTCCCGAAGCCGAGAACGCCGACACGCACTGGTTGACCCATACTGGGCCAACGGTAGACGGCGCGGGCCGGCGCTCCGACTGCTTAGTTCGGGGTGAAGGGTTCGGTACCCAGAGCGATCTGTAGTGTCGTGAAGCTCGAGTGGGCTTGCATGTAGGCCACCTCGAGCCCGACGTCACCTACACCGTTGCTCCCTGAAAGCGGTGCAACCTGCACGGTGCTCAGGACGCCCAACGCGTTGCCGAGCTTGTCGAGGAACGCGCTTCCCGAGTCGCCCGGGATGCCCGGCGTCGCCGTGTACACGTCGTGCGACCAACGATTCGTGCTGTCACCCAGGCTCACGCCCTTCTTCGGACTCGTCTGCGTCAGGCCGCCGCGGAGCGACGAGTTGCCATAGGTGTACACCGTGTCGCCGGTGGCTGTGCCGGAGGTGTTGGTGGCTATCGGTCCGCCCCACCGAGGAATCGACGGGTTGACCTTGCCGTAGTCCGCAGAATTGAGCTTGATGATGGCGAGGTCGTTGTACTGACACGTCTCCGGGTCGGTCTCCTTGGGGGCGGACTGCATCGTGAGCCACGAGTTGTAGACCATCGTGCCGACCGCGATCGGGGCGGTGGAGTCAGGCCCGAGGTTCACCGTCGCGCCAAGCGGCAACGACTTTGCCGTGCACCCGTTGGTGTCGTTGG